>CAYOYW010000020.1:10403-16292 GCA_964408305.1 uncultured Candidatus Saccharibacteria bacterium | reverse complement strand
GCTCCCCGGGTAGGATTCGAACCTACGGTCCATCGCTTAACAGGCGATTGCTTTACCGCTAAGCTACCAGGGAATATGTAGTACGGTCATATACTTATATCACAATTTCAAAAGGCCGAAAAGTCCTTTTACCAGTTGTATCCAGGTCCGATTACTTGCCCTCCTGTCGTTGGTCGAAAACTCCTTTGGTTATATCCATCAGTGTATTGTGGGGTTGGTACAGGGGGATAAGTGTTGTAATAGAAGCTAGGATAGTATGAAGTAGCGGCGAGGTTTACATAGCTTACTGGCACTGGATTGTATCGTGCTGCGCTTCCAAAACCAAACCAGCCATATCCTTGTTGCCCGAGACGGGGAGAGTAGTCGTAGAGTGGTGCTCCCCACCATGAGGCAGGGTAGAGCGTTGGAGCAAACCACTGCGCCTGTGCAAGGCGGGGAACTGCAAACCAAGCAAATATAACAAGAAATACAATAGCAAGTATTTTACCCATACCGCTATCCTATACCGAGTACTTATGCTCGGGCAAGAGCGTTCTTACTACACAACTTTTATCTAAAAAAGCAAAATTGCCAGTTGCAAATAAGGCAGTGATATACTAAGAGTATGAATATTTCAATCAAATCAACAAACATTGAACTTACCCCAGCGCTCAAGGACTATGCAGAAAAACGCATTGCAAAAGCAGCCAAATTTCTTGGAGAAGACGCAACAGTAACTGTTGATATTGGAAAGACAACACATCACCACAAGCAGGGAGAGGTGTTCCGTGCAGAAATAAATCTCACTACAGTCCTTGGGAAGCAATTTCGTGCAGTATCAGAAAAGGCTGATCTCTATGAAGCGATTGATGATGTACGAGATGAACTTGTACGAGAAGTTGGATCTGCAAAAGGAAAAAAAGAAGCACTGTGGAAACGAGGTGCGCGCAAGATCAAAAATATGATGCGAGGGTTTAGAGGCTAAGAATTAAAAACTTCAAAATTCATTCGTTTTCCATTTTCAGGAATAACTTCGTCTATTAGAAATTTACCGTTTTCAAAATGAGCTTGAGTGATTTTAATGCGTTTTCCATCTCTGAAAAAATAGAGCCCAGGCCAGCCTTGGTACGCCCGCCACTTGCGGTCAAGAATAACAGGGTCATCATCTAGATTTATGAGTCCGTCTTCTTTTGAGATTTTGCCACAATGTGTAGCAAAACTTTCATCCTGTTCTGTTTCGGTGATTTTGTTTTCAAAAATGTTTTTTATCACACTTGGGAAAATTTCTTGTGCTCTTTTGTTCATTTTTTCTCTAAGTGAGAATGTTGTGTCGTTACCATCTATAGGTATTTCTTCTTGAAAAATTATTGGTCCAGTGTCGAGCTTGAAGCGCATTTTTTGAATGGTGATACCAGAGATTTCATCTCCAGACAAAAGAGCGCTCTCTACAGGCGTAGCCCCGCGATACTTTGGCAAAAGTGAGTAGTGAAGATTTATGGTTCCAAACTTGGGGAGGCTAATAAATTTCTCAGGTATTATTTTGCCATAAGCAATAACGACAAATAAATCCCAAGACTCTTTTGAAATTTCTTTAAATACTTCATCGCCTAGCTTCTCTGGTTGCAAGACTTTTATAGTGTTTTCATCAGCCCATTTTTTCGGAAGTGGGGAAGTCATAACCATGCCACGGCCTACTGGTCTATCTGGGTTTGTAACTACTAAACGAGGACAAAATTCACTCTTTTTTAGTATTTCTAAAAACTCTACGGTGAAATCTGGTGTTCCAAAAAAGGCAATTTTCATAATTTTTTAACTAGCTTTCTCTGGTGGGAGATCTTCGACATTTGTTGCCTTATCAATAAAGAGTACGCCGTCGAGGTGGTCGGTCTCGTGTTGAAAGATCTGCGCAAGGAGGCCTTTGCCACTCATAACAAATTCATTTCCTTTTGCATTTAGTGCTCGAACGGAAGCAGTTGTTGCGCGCTTTACCATACCATATTTCCATCTCACTGAGAGACAACCCTCTGACATTAGCTCTTTTTTCTTTCCAAGCTTTGTAATCTTTGGGTTAATAAAAGCAACATCCGCCTTTGCTTTTGGCAGTACCTTTTTTGAAACAACAAAGATGCGGAGAGCTTTTCCTATTTGTGGCGCAGCAATAGCAACACCGTCTTCTTCTCCAGCGAGTGCTTGTTGCATTTTCTCAATAACTCCCTGTATTTCTTCTGAAGAAATTTCCGAAAGAGCTACTTCTTTTGCATTTTCTCGAAGTATTTTATCTGGCGCCTGTACAATACTTGTCATGGAATTATAGTTTTTTTAGGTACTGACTGAGCTCAGCAAGGGGAACTGTCTCTTGGCTCCGAGTTTCCATATCTCGAACAATAACGCAATTCTTTACTGCTTCCATCTGTCCGAAGATGATGACATGCGGTACACCGCTCTTTTCTGCAACTGCAAGCTGTGCGCCAAGGGAGTCCTTTGACAATGACTGGACCATAGGAATATGTGCCTTTCGAAGGATTTCTATAACATTAAGGCTCTTTAATTTTGCTTCAAAGCCAACTTGGATAAAGTACACTTTTGGCTTCTTCATAATTCGCGGTGCCAGATTTTTAAACCATGGTCGCTCAATGATGCGGTCCATACCGAGTGAACCTCCCATTGCAGGAATATCTTTTTTTGCGCCGAGCATTTTGCCGAGGTAGTCATAGCGACCACCACCTGCGATTGTAAGGGAACCGCCATCTTCAGTTGTTTCAATAATTTCAAATACGGTGTGCGTATAGTAGGAAAGCCCTCGAACAAGTGTTTTATCTATCTGGTAGGCGATACCCATCTCGTCGAGGTACTCGAGCACTTCTTTGAAGTGCTTCTTTGCACTTGCTGAAAGAAAACTCATTGGATCTGGTGCTCCTATGTTGAGCTCTTTTGTCTTCGGCTCCTTTGAGTCAAGGATACGCATTGGATTTGTCTTCAATCGTTCTTGGTCTATTTCAGGAAGATCTTTGAGATGCTTTTTGTAGTATGCCGTAAGCTCCTTGAGATATGCTGGGCGAGAATCCTTGTCTCCAATAGAGTTGATCGTCACCACAAGATCTTTTGCGCCTGCTTCTTCGAGAATTGTATAGAGTGTTTTGATAACGAGGGCATCAACAACGCTTTTTTCACTACCAAGCGCGTCAACATCAAACTGATAGAACTGTCGGTAGCGACCCTTTTGTGGTTTGTCATGTCTAAAGACTGGTCCAGAGTGATACATAAGGACTGGTTGAGGGAGAGAGCCCATACCGTGTTCAATGTAGCTACGCATGAGTCCTGCTGTTTGTTCTGGTCTCATCGCCAGGTGGTCACCGCCTTTTGTTTTTAAGGTGTACATTTCTTTGTCCACGATATCAGTACCAACGCCAACTGCTGAAGTGAATGTTTCTTCATGCTCAAGAATCGGTGTCTCTACCGGAGTAAATCCATAATACACTGCAACCTCTTGTGCTTTTTCAAAAAGCCCTTGAAACTTGTAGTACTCATCTCCAATGATATCTCGCATTCCTTTTGGACTCGCGATATCTTGCTGTGTTCTTTTCTTTTCTCCTGTTTTACTCATAGTTTACTTTTCCTGGCAAATAATCTACTTCCTTAAGAGGGAGGAGTCGCAAGAATGCTCGTCCTCTAATCTCTGATTTTGGAAGTGTTCCCCAGCTCCGTGAATCATAGCTGCCAGATCTGTTGTCTCCCATCACAAAATATTCTCCCTCTGGAACGGTAACTGAAAGCGAGTTAAGTCCAGTGTGGATAATAAATGGTTCCGAAAGAACCATTCCCTTCGGGTGTTCTTTATTGGTGATAGTGACCACTGATCCACCAATAGAAATAGTATCACCAGGAAGCCCGACAATTCTCTTTACAAAAAACTTATCTGGTTCAGGTGGGGCACGAAAAACGACAACATCACCTCGCTGTGGTTCCTGGAAACGATAGGTAACCTCATCTATGAGCAGATAGTCACCAGTCTTAAATGTTGGATCCATTGATTCACCATTTACAACAAACGGTCTGACAATAAAGCGCTGCACAACCATTGCAAGGAGCACTGCAACAAGAATATAGAGCGCATTTTCTATAAAGAGTTTTGACCGTTTTTGATCAGTAGGAGCTTGCTGGCTGTACTGTATTTCATCCATAACTAGAGCACAGTATAAGCTATAACAGAGGGCGAGACAAGAAAGAAAATTTATTGTTTAATAGAGTAATGAAAGTAGTTATTGGTCTTGGAAACCCAACACAAAAGCATACAGCAGACAGGCACAACAGCGGCTTCCATGTACTCGACATGCTGGCTGGTGAGAAAAACATTTTTTTTGAAGAAAAGAGTGCTTTTTATTGTCTGCTTGCTTCATCTAAAGATATGCTCTTTGCGAAGCCAACAACATGGATGAATGATTCTGGACTTTGTGCAAAAGCGCTTTTCAAACAGTATGGTGTGCTGCCTGTTGTTATTTATGATGATATTGATATAACACTAGGAGAAGTGAAGTGTTCATTTGGGAGGGGTGCAGGAGGCCATAACGGAGTACAAAGTATCATTGATCATCTCGGGACAAAAGATTTTTTCCGTATTCGTGTTGGGGTTCGTCCTGTCCACGATGAACTCAAAGATGCAATTCTTCCGCCAAAAGGGTTTGAAACTTTTCTTCTCAAGCCTTTTGCGCCATTTGAAAAAGATCTCAAAGAGCAGGGGATCAAGCGTGCGGTCGCAGTGCTCAGTGCACTTGAAACAAAATCTTTTGATGAAGTAATGAACGAGTTTAATTAAAAACACCACTCAGCTGTGAGTGGTGTTTTTACTTTATTCAGCTTTTTCTTCTTTTGGAAGATCTTCTAGTTTTTGTTCACCGAAAACGAGTGTCATTCGTTGCTCTTTTGGTTCAAAGAGTGTCACGGTAAACGGATAGTTTTTGCCGAGTTTAAGTTCTTCTTTGAGTTTTTCTTCACCACCAAAGGTAGAGTTGTGAACGAGTCCTGCAACCCCTTCGCGGATTGAGACGAGTGCACCATGCTTGTTGTACTTAATGACAACACCTTTGACAAAGTCGCCTCTCTTGAGACTTCCTTCAAATGCTTTCCAAGGATTGTCTTTGAGCGCTTTGATAGAGAGTGAAATCTTTCCGTCTTTGATATCAATGATTTTTGCTTTTACTTTATCCTTGAGCTTAAACATACTACGAGGATCTTCCACGAGACCCCAATCAAGCTCACTGATATGCACGAGGCCTTCGAGCCCATCTTCTATTTTGAGGAAGACACCAAAGTCAACGATACCAGTTACTTCACAAGAGAGCTCATCCCCAACAGAGTATTTACTGATAACTTCTTGTCGCTCTTCAGGATTACCATCTTTTTCAGAGAAGATAAGTTTTCCATCTTTTGGATTTGCACTAATCATGATAACTGCAATCTTTGTGCCAACAAGCTTCTTGAGCTCTCGAAGAATCTTGTCTTTATCAGAGTCCTCGACTCGTGGGTAGTGTTCAGGCTTGAGCTGTGATGCCGGAAGAAATCCAGAGACACCTTGCCAATCTATAATGAGTCCTCCTTTGTTTGCGTCTTTGATAGCAAGATCAAACACCGTTTTATCTTTGATAGCATTCTCTGCTTCACTCCAGATGAGCGCTTGTTTTGCTTCTTTGAGAGACAGTTCAATATAGCCGTCATCGTTTTCTATATCGACAACTTTTGCTTTAATAACATCTCCAATATTTGTTTTCTTTACGAGATCTCGAACAGCAATATATTCTCGTCCATAAATAATACCTGTTCCGTATGGCGTGAGGTCTACATACACTGCAGCTTTATCAATAGCAATAACAGGGCCTTCGACGAGTTCATCAAGTGAAGGGCGAACTTTTACTA
>CAYOYW010000020.1:0-10303 GCA_964408305.1 uncultured Candidatus Saccharibacteria bacterium | reverse complement strand
CAAGAAAAAAATGAAATTCTCGATAAGGCAACACTCAAGCGCAGAGATCTCGAAGGGAAGGAGAGTTTTATTATTGGACTTAGTCCACAAGCCTAAGCTCTATGGCTTTCCTGCAGCACCACACTCAAGAAAAGAGAAAAAGGATAGCAATTTTCATCACGGCCTTTATTGGTTTTGTACTTGTTTTGGTACTTATTGCTCTCTATACAACACGCAACGGTGTAACTACAAAGGATAGTGCGACAACTGCGCTTGGGCGTTTTTATGCAACAATTTTGCAATCGACGCAATCGTATTTTGGTTCTGGTCGTGGTATAATAGGCAAGTAATATATGGCCAAAAAAGCAGAAGCCACTCCAATAGAAAACTCTTCTCACGACAAAATTTTGCCGGTTGATATCGTCCCTGAAATGCAGCGGTCGTACATTGACTATGCGATGAGTGTGATTACTGAACGAGCACTTCCTGATGTGCGAGATGGACTCAAGCCAGTGCATCGCCGTATTCTCTATGCGATGCATGACATGGGACTCACCAGCGCATCTCGTTTTCGTAAGAGTGCTTTGGTTGTGGGAGATGTGCTTGGTAAATATCACCCACACGGAGATAGTTCTGTGTATGATGCGATGGTAAACCTCGCGCAAGATTTCTCTACGCGATACCCACTTGTACAAGGGCAGGGTAACTTTGGTTCTGTTGACGGCGATCCTGCTGCTGCAATGCGATATACCGAAGCTCGTATGAGTAAGATAGCAAGTGAACTGCTTCGCGATATAGAAAAAAACACTGTTGATTTTCGTCCAAACTATGATGCAACTCGAAAAGAGCCGACGGTATTTCCAACTGCCGTCCCTAACCTTTTGCTCAATGGTACGCTCGGTATTGC
The DNA here is from genome assembly GCA_964408305.1 of uncultured Candidatus Saccharibacteria bacterium. Taxonomy (GTDB): domain Bacteria; phylum Patescibacteriota; class Minisyncoccia; order Phycocordibacterales; family UBA9973; genus UBA4124. The sequence continues at coordinate 9,417 of CAYOYW010000020.1, read as the reverse complement.
TGTTGGTATGGCAAGCAACATTCCGCCACACAATCTTAGCGAAGTCGTTGATGCATGTTTGTATCTCATTGAAAGTGATGAAGCAACAAATGAAGAGCTTGCTGACATTGTGAAAGGACCTGATTTTCCAACAGGCGGTATTATTTTTAATAAAAAAGACATTACGCACGCACTCTCTACTGGTCGCGGTGGTGTTATTTGTCGCGGAGAAGCAGAGATCATAGAACAAAAAAGCGGTTCATTTCAAATTGCGATTACTTCGCTTCCATATCGCGTGGTACGGTCTGCATTTGTTGAATCTATTGCGACCCTTGTTCAGGAGAAGAAACTCGAAGGTATCAAAGGGCTTGAAGATCACTCTGCAAAAGATATGCGCGTGGTTATACCGCTTAAAAACGGTGTCAATCCACAAAAAGTGCTAAATTATCTTTATAAGCATACACAGCTACAGCAAACATTTCACTACAACATGGTTGCACTCGTTGATGGCGTTCCAGAAACACTTTCACTCAAAGCGGTGCTTTCTTCTTTTATTACACATCGAGAACTTGTTGTTCGTAGGAGAACAGAGTTTGATTTGCAAAAAGCAAAAGAGCGAGAACATATTCTTCTTGGTCTTAAGAAAGCGCTTGACCATATCGACAAGATCATTTCTCTCATCAGAGCATCAAAGGATGCTGCTGTTGCAAAACAAAATCTTATAAAAGAATTTAAGTTCTCAGATCTTCAGGCTACTGCAATTCTCGAAATGCGATTGCAAAAACTTGCTGGGCTTGAACGAAAAGCAGTTGAACTTGAACTCAAAGAAAAACAAGACTTTATCGCAGAATGTGAAGCACTCCTTAAGAGCTCAAAGAAAATATTTGGCGTGATTGCAAAAGAGCTTACGGAAATAAAAGAAAAATATGGCGATGAGCGAAAAACGAAAGTAGTTCTTGGGGGAACCACGACTATTTCAGATGAAGATCTTGTTCCAGAAAAGGAGACAGTCCTTGTCTTTACTGCGGGCGGCTATGTCAAGCGAACAGATCCAAGTGAGTACAAGATGCAACGCCGTGGTGGAGTAGGGGTGATCGATCTTGAAACAAAAGAAGAAGATTTTGTCACGCAGCTCCTTACTGCTGATACGCACAGCGACCTTCTCTTTTTTACGAATAAAGGAAAAGCATACCAAATAAAAATGTATGAGCTCCCTGAGGGTCGTCGTGCAACAAAAGGAAAATCTATTATGAACTACCTTTCACTTTCTGGTGATGAAAAAGTAACCTCTATTCTTGCAGTACCAAAAGCAGCAAAGAGTGAAAAAGCTTCGCTCATGCTTGTTACAAAAAAGGGTGTAGCAAAGAAAGTTTCGTACGAGAGTTTCAAAGATGTTCGAAGAAGCGGCATTATTGCTATTCGCCTTGATGCGGATGACGAGCTTGAATCAGTGCTTCGGGTGCATGCAAAGCAAAGTATTATTCTTGCAACCAGTGAAGGGCAGTCTATCCGTTTTATGGAAAGTGATATTCGAGAGATGGGGCGAACAGCAGGTGGTGTGCGAGCGATGAAGCTTGGCAAGCATGACAAGCTTATCTGTGCTGATGTTATTGAAAGTGAAGAAAAGACTTATATGTTGGTAATGGGAGAAAATGGTCTTGGAAAAAAGACTGAGATTTCTGAATACAAAATTCAAAAGCGAGGGGGGTCAGGTATCAAGACTTCAAAGGTTACGCCAAAAACAGGCAAGCTTATGGTTGGAAAGATTGTAAAAGATGATATGGAGCTTGTTGCAATGAGTAAAAAAGGGCAAGTGATTCGTGTTGACCTTAATACTATTCCTTCATCAGGAAGACAAACACAAGGTGTGACGATTATGAAGCTTCGACCGGGAGATACACTCGCATCAGTTACTTGTTTGTAGGTATAACACTTCGAAAAGATCACTATCTTTTCCTCGCATTAGAGAGGTAAATACTGTTATACTGCGGGTATATGTTCATGAATCCCGCTCGTATGCTTGCGGCGTGCAATATACAAGTAACAGATGATGTTGCTGATTTTGGTGCTGGGTCTGGATTTATGGCTAGAGAACTTGCACAGATTGCAAGTCAGGGAAATGTGTATGCCATTGAAATAAACCGTGACATGGTTGCGCGGATCAATCATGAGATAGCAGAAAAACAAATAAAAAATCTTCATCCGCTCTGGGGAGATATTGAACTTCCAGGAGGTTCTCGACTCGGTGATCAGAGCGTTAATATGGTTGTTCTTTCAAATATTTTATTTCAACTCGATGACAAAGTTTCTTGTATTCGAGAAGTTTCTCGCGTGCTGAAACCTGGTGGAAGGGTACTTATTGTTGATTGGCAAGAATCACTTGGAGGACTTGGTCCCGCTCCACATCATGTCTTTGATCAAAAAATGGCAGAGACATTACTTTCCCAAGCTGGCTTTACAAAAGTTTCAGACGATCTTCCAGCAGGAGAGCACCATTATGCTATACTTTTTAAGAAATAATTTATGAAATTTTCATTTCAAACAATTTTGATCGGTATTTTTCTCATCGCCTTTGTTGTTGCTATCTTGATATTCTCTGGAGTCATTGGTACTGGTGCAACAAAAAAAAGTAGTCAAGCTATCACCGGTTCTATTCTTGTCTGGGGATCATACCGACAAGATATTATTCAACCCTATTTCGATAAACTTAATATTCAAAATACCGCACTTGCTATTCGTTACGAGGAACATAGCACTGATACTTTTGCTGCTGATCTTATTGCTGCAATTGCAAACGGTACTGCACCAGACCTTGTCCTTTCTGATTCTCAGCACCTCTTTTCTTTTAGAGACAAGCTCTATACTATTCCATTTTCAACATACAATGAGCGCCTTTATCGGGATACTTTTGTTGATGGAGCAGCAGTGTTCTTAAACAAAGACGGCGTGCTCGCAATTCCGCTCGTGGTGGATCCTTTGGTTCTGTATTACAACAAGGATATTTTGGCAGGACAGAGCTATGTAGTGCCTCCTACTACCTGGACAGGTCTTGTGCAATCACTTCCTCGCTTTGTAAAAAAAGATGCTCGTGGTGTTATTACACAAACCTCTATTGGTCTTGGTGAGGCTGATAATGTTGACCATTTCAAAGATATCCTCTCCGCACTCTTTTTACAGACAGGTAATAGTATTGTTGCATTTAACAAAACGAACCAACTATATGAGAGTAAGATTGGTTTTAATACGGCAAATGGAGACCTTGCCACCGCAAAAGCACTTGATTTTTATACAGGTTTTGCAAACCAAGCGAGTAGTTCTTTTGCTTGGACCCGATCTCTCCCAAGTTCACTCGACATGTTTCTCTCAGGCAAGAGTGCTTTTTATATCGGACGAGCAAGTGAACTCTTTACTATACAGGCAAGAAATCCAAATCTTAGCTTTGATGTAACAAATATTTTCCAGACTGAAGGAGCGCCACGACCGATTACTTTTGGCGTCTTTGATGCAGTGGGACTTTTGAAATCAACGCGAAATTTCCCAGCTGCGTATAATGTTGAAGGCATTATTACAAGTAAAGAGTTTACGAGCTATCTTTCAAAAGCCCTATCACTTCCTCCTGCTCGTAGAGATCTTCTTCTTGAGCAACAGCAAAACCCATATATTCAGGTTTATTTTAAAGCAGCACTTTCTGCTTTTGCCTGGCCAGATGTAAATAACAACGCTACTGAAACAGTGTTTCGAAATATGATCCGAGCAGTGAATAGTGGTCGAGCAAATGCTTCACAGGCGATCTATGAGGCATCAAATGATTTACAATCAGCAATTAAATAACATATGAAATCAAAACTTTCTTATCTTATACTCATTGGTTCGTTTTTCTTCTTTCAACCTCTTTTTGCGCAGTCGGCTGATCTTTCAATCACCCTTTCAGTTGCACAAAGTGATACTGAGGTAAAGGTACTTATCAAAAATACAAGCACTATAAAACCATATAAAACAATGGTTGCGATTACTGATGCTACTGGTTACCAGCAACTAAAAACAGGTGTCGTGAATCCAAATGGTGACCAAATCACGGTAACGCTTGATGGGCTTCAAAAAAAAGCAGCCTATAGTGTAGGTGTTGCAGGACTTCCTATTCCACTTGATGGGACAAGTTTTGGACCAAAATCATATGCGCTTAAGACTGACCATATAAAGCCAGGTATTGTAGAGACAACGGGCACAACCCCACCGATTATTCCGGATCCAAACAACCCTCCGACTGGTGGTTCACAAGGAGGTGGAGATACCTCAAGTGGTGGTAGTGGACAAGGTACTGTCACAGGACAAGGAAGTGGTACTACACAGCAACAAGGAGGTAATACCTCTACTACAGCAAATACAACAGGACTTACGCAGTCACAAATTGCTGCTGACAAGATAGGGAGTGGACTTGTTCCTTGTGTCGATACTTGCGATTTTAATGATGTCTTGCGACTGATTAACAACCTTATCACCTTCCTTATTACGACTATCTTTATTCCGATTGTTATCCTCCTTTTTATGTATGCAGGGTATCGATACCTCACCGCAGGTGGCAATCCAGCAAAAATAGTCAATATAAAGAAGATGGTCAGAAATATTATCGTTGGCATGCTCCTTGTCTTGTGTTCCTGGCTTATTGTAAAGACCATTGTCACTGTTGTCGTTAAAGATCAAGATGGCGCATTACAATTTTTAGAGTAGTGATATACTGATTTTATGAAAATAGCAAAGGTAATACTTAGTATCTTTATCCCAACTGTTCTGATTTTTTCTCCTGCTTTTAGTCAAACAATAAAACCTCCAAGTGGTACTGTTATTCCACCTTCCACTGAATGTAATGATGGTGTCGATAATGATAATGATGGTGGTATTGATAAAACAGGTAGAACTTTTCAGGGAAAAACATATCCGCCGGATAAGGAGTGTCTTGTTAGTGGTGCTGTGTGTGAAAATGGTTTAAATAATTGTGCTTCCGGAACAGGTGCCGCGACAAGTGGTAGTGGCTTTGCGCTTAAAGTAAAAATCAACAATCCACTCAAGGTTGATACTATCCAAGGGGCGATCAAGCTCTTTATGGATGCAGTACTTCGTATTGCAATACCGTTTATTGTTATTTTCTTTATTTGGAGCGGACTTTCTTTTGTGCTTGCAAGAGGAAATCCAACAAAACTTGAAACAGCAAAGAAAATGTTCTGGTACACTGTTGTTGGCACACTCCTTATTCTTGGGGCATGGACTATTACAAATGCAATTATAGGCACTGTTAATTCAATAACTGGATAATTATGAAAAAATACATTCTTTCTGTCGCACTTACTCTTTCTTTCTTTCTTTCTTTTCAAATCACTTCTGCCCAGGTCCAATGTAGTGTGATTACTCAAGATAATGTTGACCAGTGTTGTGTCGGAGTGAATCCACCGGCAGCGTGTGCTGACTACACAAACATAAACGCTGGTGGAGATACACAAGGAGGGGGTCCTGTTGTAACACAGTGCTCCCAGGGTATTGATCAGACAAATCATGATGAGTGTTGTAATGGAACAAATGCTGATCAATATGCATTTGCTTGTTCTCAATATGAGACAAGTGGTGGACAGACAGGTGGTGGGGGAACAATAAATACAAATCCAACAAATAGCGATGCTTCAAGTTCTGGGGTTATTACTCCAACGCCACAAGCGAGCTCTTCAGCTTTATTTGCATGTAACGCTATTTCCTTTGATTCACTGCTTGATATTCTTATTTGGCTCAAGTGTGTTATCGGTGCAGCGATTATTCCGCTTCTTTTCACTATCTCATTCTTGCTCTTCCTCTGGGGGATGGTGAGGTATATTCGAGGTTCTGATGATGTAAAACAGCGAGAAGAAAATAAAAAATTCATTTACTGGGGCATTATCGGGCTTACGGTGATGGTAAGTGTCTGGGGTATTGTAAAAATAGTAAATAGTACCTTTGGCTTTGGGAACACCGTTCCAGAGCTTCAAACGGACTATCTCAAGAAAAACTAGTATTTACAAACACCTCTGTATGTTATACTGGTTGAGTATTAGTTAATAGGTCAAAATTAGTTTACATAATATATGAAAAAGTTTTTTGTTTCTTTACTAGCGCTTGCACTCGTTGTGCTTCCTGTTGCAGCATTTGCACAATCAGCACAACCTGACTTCACTTATGCTGATAGATGGGTGATTCAAATTATTCGATATTCACAGCAAGCAGTTACTTTCTTGATGGTTCTTGCGACACTGTACTTCATTTGGACAGTTATCGGATATATTCGAGTGAAAGATGCGAAAGAGTCTGAAGAGAAAAAGAAGGCGATGCTTCGAGGTATTATTGGACTCTTTGTTATCGTTGGTATTTGGGGCATTGTTCGTATTATCTCAAGTACACTCGGTGTTTCAGGTGGATCGCTTAATACAAACGATACACCATGTCCTCCAGGTATGACATACGACGCGGCGAATAGAATCTGTCGATAATTATCTCTATGTTCGAGATCGTTGCCTATGCCAAAACTTTTGATGAGGTAGTTGGTACGATAAACAAAACCGTTCTCAACCCACTCATTCAATTTGCCTTCATTGTTGCCTTTGTGGTCTTTATCTGGGGTATTATTGGATTTCTTCGAAATGCCAACAACCCAGAAGAGAGAAAAAAAGGGCAGGATCATATGATCTGGGGTATTATTGGACTCGTTATTATGCTGGGTGTTTATGGCATACTTACCATTCTCACCAAGACATTTGGTATCAATGCAACTTTCAACAATGAAGAGCAAAAAATAACACCACCTCCAATCAAAGACCTAAACATCTCCAAATAAAGAAAAAGTAAAAAGTCCCCCGATTGGGGGACTTTGTCATTCTTGAAGAACTAACACCTTTACTATGGCATTTCTATTCACACAAACCAACCATTCTCCGCAGAGTGCATTGTCATACGGAGGAGGAGTGAGGGGTTTTTCTTTTAGCTTACCTCTCTTTGTCTTCCAGGCTTTTACTTCCCACTGAACTGAACGGTTTGAGACCTTTTCGAAACGATAGATTACTTCACCGTTGTCTTGGTGCTCAAACTGGAGCACCGGCCCTCCTTGGACGATTGTAAACCTCTTCCATTCTCCCTTTGTCATTATATTTTTTTCACCACCTATCAGAAGTGGTGTTGAGGGACTTGTCTGGCCGTTCGAAGACCTTACACTTGAGTTTTCGTTGTCAGGTGTGAACCAGGAACGAAAGGCGGGTGTGAGGAAGAAAATCCCAGCAAGAAATAGAAGGATGAGGAGCGTCAGTGGTAACCATCGCCACGATACTTTTGGCTTATTCTTTTCCCAGAAGGCCCTTAGTTTCGAGATGCTAGTTTCTGCTGTCTCGGTTGTCTCTTTCTTTTTCGCAAAGAAGAGAAAACGAACAACAAAGTAAATAGCAAGAAACAAAAGTACCCATTTCCACCACGGCTGATCAAAGTCGTCGGAAATGTCCATGTTTTTGAAAAGAATAGTTAGAACTGTTAGAGCAACTATAATTCCAACTATCAGGAAAAAGATAAGCCATCTGTTTATCCTGTTTTTTTTGTTAGCCATTATTATCACCTCCTTTTTGCTGCTGGTTTGCAACCTTTGATCCGGTGAATGCCCCTGTGTTGAAAGTGTCAGGAGAAATTACAAGGGTTTGAAGTTTTGTAAGCTTTTCCGCTACTTTTATAGCAGTTTGGTTTACACTTTTATTAACCCTTTCTGTATAAGCAGCTCTGTTGTTAAGTGACTTTTTTTCCAACATTACTGCAGGCAACCCTTTCATGTATGTTGCTTTCGCTTTATTTCTTTCTTCCTGATATTGCAGATCGGCTTTAAGAATAGCTTCTCTTTGGTCGATCACATCCTGAGACTGCGGACCGTTAACGATTTTGTACAGAGTTATCATTTTCAGTTCAAAACCGAATGGTCTGAAAATTTCATTTAAATACTCTCTTACTGTTTCTCCAGGATCTGCGAAAGGGCTTTTCTTAAGGACATCTTGAGCTGTTGTTGCCATGATTTCATCGATGGTTGCAGAGAGTGCTTCGTTGTATGTTTTCCTGAGTCGACCCCAGGCATTTAACATAGCGCCGATCTGTGCTTCGCCGATTGCTCCCCAGTTTTTTGCTTTTGTATGCATTAACACAGGGCCATCTCCTGGAAGAGGAGCATAAGTACATTCGGTTATCATTGACATATCAACACCATCTTGGGTGATAAATTCAGTACCAATTGCGAATACTTCCTCAGCTCTCCATCCAGGTATCATTTCTTCTCGGCTTACGATAACCTTCTCATCTCTTTTGAGTTCAAAGATAATAGGCCACTCGTTCTTCTCGGCCTCTTTTTTTGAAACCAGTTTAGAGAATCTGAACTTAAAAGGTTCCACTTTTTCAATTCCAGCAATAATAAATGCTAGCGGGAAACTGTCGTCATCTCTACCGACAATTGCAATAGTGCGGTAAACAGCATCAAACATTTTTACTGGGTAAAAGATGTTTGTTTTCGGCCGAAAAAAGAAATACTTGAAAAATGCGTAAATCGCACTAATCAAGAAAACGAAAATAATGATTGTTTTCATCGTGACTATTTTTTTTGGTTTATGAATTTTGTGAATGTAATTTTGTTATAGATTATACATAAATATATAGATTTGTCAAATGAAATAACCCCCGCAATAGGCGGGGGTCAGTCTGCTTTTTGTAGCTTTTATTAGAAGAAGGTAATATCCTCCTTCACCGCCGGGCTCCCATCAGGGAGCTGGAGCGGTTGCCCTTTTTCGTTAACCGCCTGGGTTACCTGAATAGTAACCGGTATCGCCAGTGGATACTTAACTGGGTTTTCTGGCGTCCCGTAGAATGTCCTATTCCAATTGCTCGGAATATGAACTATCTCACCGGATACCTGCATCTGATAGAGCGTACCGTCGCTTTTGCGAAGGTATATGGTCGCAGTGATCATGGGTTTAAACGCATTCATCACTGCGTCAGAAGGTTTCTCCAGGTAGGCGACACCTGTTCTGTAGGAACCAATAGGGCAAGGATCTATCGGTGTTGGAGTGAACTGTTGTACCGATGTTTGATTTGCCCCAGGGCAGGTTCTGCATTGGGCAGATGTATACGAAAAGGAAATAAAAAAGCTGAGTAAAAGAACAATTGTTTTCATTGTGTATTTTTTTAGCTATGAATGATTTGGTTACTTCTTTTTATATAATAGCATATTTTATATGATATGTCAATATAAGGAGATAGTATTTAAATGTATTGGTTGAAAAGGGGAGAAAGGTATTGTAGAATAAGGTTCGTTCTGCATAGTGTGCCCGGGTGGCGAAATTGGTAGACGCACCAGTCTTAGGAACTGGTATCGCAAGATGTGAAGGTTCAAGTCCTTTCCCG
>CAYOYW010000019.1:14245-16342 GCA_964408305.1 uncultured Candidatus Saccharibacteria bacterium | reverse complement strand
GAAACAGTGACTGTTGGTATTCAGGTAAACGGCAAGGTTCGAGCTGAACTTTCTATTAGTAAGGAAGAATCAACAGAAGAAATACAAATGCGAGCACTTGCACACGAAAAAATAAAAACCTTTTTAGAAGGTAAAACTATAGAAAAAGTAATTGTTATTCCAGGTAAGATTATCAACATTGTTGTCGCCTCATAAGTCGAGGTATACTAAGCCTATGTATCAAAAAATTGTCTCAAAATTCCAAGGTATTTCTTTTAGTATTATTACCGTACTTTGCGCACTAATTCCGCTTTTGTTCCTTCCGGCAAGTGCAGGAGGTGCCTCAATGGTAAAAGGATTCCTCCTTTTCTTTGGTGTTTTTCTAGCATTTTCTTTGTGGCTCGTTTCTCAGTTTATTGATGGATCACTTAAGGTTCCTCGTTCGCCAGTCTTTCTTGCGCTTCTTGCATGGGTACTCCTTTCTCTTGTGAGTGCACTTACTTCGGTAAATGTTTCTATGTCGCTTTGGGGAAGAGGATTTGTCTTTGATTCCTTTGTAACCACCTTAGTACTTTCTCTTTTTGTTTTTCTTGTTGCTACTTTTGCCCGAGAGCAAAAAAGATTAGTAAAGCTTTTTCTTGCTACTTTTGCTGGTTCAGCGCTTACTGTTTTCCTTCAGATAGTGCTTTATGTTTCTCAAAATGTTTCCTTTGTCTCAAAATACCTCGCACATGTTGCAAATCAAGGAACGCTCGTTGGCTCATGGGTTGATTTTGCATACTTTGTCACTTTTGTATTTTTGCTTGCTCTTCTTATGTACGAAGTGTTGATTCCGAAAGGGATTTTCAAAAAGATTTCTCTTTTCACTATGGTTATTAGTCTTGTGGCGCTTGTTTTCTTGAATTTTAAAACAGCGTGGATTGTAACAGTCCTTTCTTCTCTTATTGTTTTTGTCTACAAATCTTCAGTTGAGCGATCTCTTAAGGCTCGTTTACCAAGTCTTTTGCAGGCAGAAGAGAGTCTCACCGAAGAAAAAGTACAGTTCCCTTTAATGTCGTTGGTTGCGCTTCTCGTAGGACTCTTCTTTTTCTTGAGCACATCTTCTATAGGAGCAGCGATTTCTCGTTCTGCTGGAATTTCTTTTAATGATATTCGTCCTTCTTTTATGACAACAACAAGTGTCATGCGGAGCGCCCTTTATCATGATCCACTCTTTGGAGCAGGGGCTGGCCGGTACGGAGATGTTTGGAATTTGTACCACCCAGATGCTATCAATAGCTCTTTGTTTTGGAATGCAAACTTTGAAACAGGCTTTAACCTCATTCAATCTGTTGCAACAACAAACGGCATTCTTCCAAGCCTTGCGCTTCTGGCCGTTCTTGTCTTTGCTATTATCCACGGCTTTAAGCTGTTTAACTGTCAATTTCCAGATCGTTTTACCCGCTTTATTGCAGTGGCATCACTGGTGATGAGTCTTGCATTTATAACACTCTTCTTCTTTGCATCACCTGGTGTTGTGCTTATCATTTGTGGTTTTGTGTATATTGGACTTCTGTTTGGTGTTTCTTCTCTGGTTGGAAAGACAAAAGTGTACTCTTTAGAATACTTAAAAGACCCTCGAATTAGTTTTTTTGCAATTCTTGTTCTCGTTGTTGCATCAATGACTGGATTTTCTGCGGTGTATCTTACTGGTAACAAATTTGCAAGTATTGTTCTTTATAACAGAGCACTTACTGCAAGTGATATAACACAGGCAGATAGATATCTTGCTCGAGCTATTTCTCTCTCAAATAATGATGCTTACTGGAAAGCAAGAACGCTGCTTTATACAAATCAGTTTAGAACTGAGGCTGCAAAGCAAACTCCCGACAAAAACGAACTGCAACGATTCTTTACGCAAGCAGAGCAAAGTGCCCAGCAATCACTTCTTCTTGATAAAGAAAACGCAGAAAGTTGGTTGATGCTCAGTCAGGTGTACCAACTTGTTGCTGATACTACAAATGCTGACGCTCTAAACAATGCATCAGCTGCAGGAGAAGAAGCTCGAAAGAGAAGTCCGCATAACCCACTTTATGTATTAAACAATGCTCGGATTGATATTATTAAAAAAGATGTTAC
>CAYOYW010000019.1:0-14145 GCA_964408305.1 uncultured Candidatus Saccharibacteria bacterium | reverse complement strand
CTTGCTCCAACAAACGCTACAAATTACCTTGCTTATATTAGTGCACTTGAGCAAAGTGGTAATAAAGCTAAAGCAGTAGAAGAGCTTCAAAGTTTTAAGAAGCAGTTTCCAAAAGTAGAAGGCGTTGATGATCAAATAAACCGTATCCAAAATGGTATCTAAGCTCTTAAAATTGCTCAACAAAGATATTACGACAATGAACCAGGCTGCCCTGGTTCTTGCTGTTTTTTCAGTACTTTCTCAACTCATTGGGCTTTTTCGTGACCGTTTTCTTGCCTCAGTTGTAGGCCCTTCACAAGCTCTCGATGTGTACTATGCATCCTTTCGTATTCCTGACTTTCTTTACAATGCGATAGCATCGCTCTTTTCAGTGACTGTTCTTATTCCTTTTATTACAACACATATAAAAAAAACTGAAGATGGTGCAATGAAAAAATTTTCAAACTCACTTTTTTCAGCATACTGCATTGGCATGGTTGTTGTTTGTGCTGTGGCGTATCTTTTAATGCCAGCACTTGTTCATATTGTTTCTCCTGGCTTTTCTGGTGAACAACATATAACCCTCACACTTTACACAAGACTGATGCTTTTCTCACCGTTTCTTTTTGGTCTTTCAAGCCTTTTTAGTGCATTTAGCCAAGTAAAACAAAAATTTCTTTCATTTGCTCTTGCACCACTCCTGTATAATATCGGTATTTTGGTTGGCATCCTTACACTGTATCCTCATTTTGGAATGCTCGGTGTTGTTATTGGTGTTATTGCTGGCGCGATGCTTCATGTGGTAATACAAATACCACCACTTCTCTCTGTTGCTTCGTTTCCAAAGTTAACTCGAAATATACAGTGGGGTAAGATTCGAGAGATTGTTGCTCTTTCTCTACCGCGAACATTTGGGCTTTCTATTACTAATATTATGTTCTTTAGTATGAGCGCAATTGCTTCTCTTCTGGTTGTTGGCTCTCTATCTGTTTTTCAACTTTCTTACAATATTCAAACAACACCCCTTATGATTATCGGTATTTCTTATGCAGTTGCAGCATTTCCAACACTGAGCAAACTCTTTGAAGAAGGGAAGGAGGAGGAGTTTCGATCACTTATTCACCGCGCAACGAGAAATATTCTCTTTTTTGCTGTGCCTTGCACACTCTTTTTTATTGTCCTGCGCGCTCAAATTGTTCGGGTACTGCTTGGTGGTGGTGTTTTCTCTTGGAATGATACTCGGCTTGTTGCTGGAGCGCTCGCACTCTTTTCTATTTCTGTTGCAGCACAAAGTATGATTTTACTTCTTGTCAGAGGTTTCTATGCAAAAGGAAACACAAAGACACCTCTAAAGATAAATTTCTTTAGCGCACTCATTACTATTTGCATTACTGGATTACTCTTTTTCCTTTTTAAAGAAAGCCTAAACTTCCAAAACTTTCTTTCCTCACTGCTTCGCGTTGAAGGTGTCCGCGGTATTTCTGTCCTCCTCTTGCCTCTTGGTTTTTCACTAGGGCAGATCACTAACGCGCTTTTACTTTGGTATTTTTTCCATAAACCTTATACCCATGTTGCAAAAACACATGATATGAGAAAGACAGTATTTCAAGTCACCAGTGCAAGTATTATTGCAGCAACAGGTATTTATATACTACTTTCTTTTATTGGAGTTGGCGTAGACCAGGCTCGTTTTGTTGGGGTTCTCCTACAAGGACTTCTTGCCGGGCTTATCGGGGTCTTTCTTTATGGACTTGTTCTTCTTGCGCTTAAAAATGAAGATATTTCTCTTTTTCTTGCAACCATTAAATCAAAATTTTGGAAACAAAAAGTTATTGTTCCAGAACAGCAAGATCTTTAGTTTTTTTCCAATGTTCTTTTTTATGCTATAGTTTCGGCACAAAACCCTTATGAATATTCGTAATTTTTCTATTATTGCCCATATTGACCACGGAAAATCAACACTTGCTGATCGGATGCTTGAAGTAACAGGTACGATTGAAAAAAGAAAGATGAAAGAGCAGGTGCTTGATTCTATGGATCTTGAACGAGAACGAGGCATTACCATTAAAATGCAGCCAGTTCGAATGCTTTATAAAAAAGGAGGGGTAGAGTATATGCTTAATCTTATTGATACGCCAGGGCATATAGATTTTTCATACGAAGTTTCCCGTGCTCTAAAGGCTGTTGAAGGCTCTTTACTTCTTGTTGATGCAACACAGGGAGTACAAGCCCAAACACTGACAACGCTCGGTATGGCACGCGAGTCAGGACTTGTGATTATTCCAGTGCTAACAAAGGTTGACTCTCCGCTTGCTCGTATTGAAGAGGTTACCCTTGAACTTTGTTCGCTGCTTGGGTGTAGTGAGCATGATGTTCTCAGTGTTTCTGGTAAAACAGGGACAGGCGTTGGAGAACTTCTTTCTCATATTGTCCAGAAAATTCCACCGCCAAAGGAAAGTGAAGAAAAAAATCCAACAGCACTTGTTTTTGATTTTAGCTATTCAAACCATAAGGGCGTTATTGTTTTTGTGCGAATGTTTTCAGGTAATATTAAAAAAGGTGACACACTTGCTTTCGCAGCTGCAAAAGAAACATTTCAGGTGCTCGATGTTGGAGTCTTTAAACCAGAAGAGTTTTCAACTCCACAGCTTCTCCCAGGGCAAATCGGTTATATTGTAACTGGCATTAAGCAGCCAGGTATTGCCTCTGTTGGAGATACGATTATTGATCCAAAACGGCCAGCCCATACTCTTGTAGGGTATCAACAACCAAAACCAGTTGTTTGGGCATCTGTGTACCCTGAAAGCCAGGATGATTTTGATGAACTTCGTATGGCTCTCGCAAGGCTTCGTCTTTCTGACAGTGCTTTTTCATACGAAGAAGAAGTCTCTGGTGCGCTTGGGCGAGGGTATCGTTGTGGTTTCCTTGGAATGCTTCACCTTGAGATTATCACTGAACGACTAAGACGAGAGTTTAATCTTGAGCTTATTGTGACACTTCCTTCCATTACCTATGAAGTGGTGCTTCGCAGTGGTAAAAATATCATTGTGTACTCACCACACCTTTTCCCAAATGATGGCGATATTGCTGAAGTACTCGAACCTTGGGTAAATGCAGGTATCATTGTTCCACTCCAGTATGTAGGAACACTTATGCCATTTCTCTACGAGCACGAAGCTGAAGTGGGTACTATAGAGCAGTTTGGAGATGGGAGAAGTCGTATACACATGCATATACCTCTGCGAGAGCTTATGCGAGGCTTTTTTGACGAACTAAAAAGCATAACCAGTGGGTATGGTTCTATTGCTTATGACGGTGGTGATATGAGAAAGGCTGAAGTACAACGCATGGATATTGTAATTGGCGATGAGCTTATGCCTGCGTTTACTCGAATTGTCTCAAAGCGAAGGAGTCAAGAAGAAGCGGATACCTTTGTTGAAAAACTTCAAACTATTATGCCGCGACAGCTTGTGGAAATGAAAATTCAGGCAAAGGTAAATGGTCGTATTATCTCTTCAAGAACACTCAAAGCGTTTCGAAAAGATGTGACAGGGTATCTCTATGGCGGTGATGTGAGCCGAAAAAACAAACTGCTTGATAAGCAGAAGAAAGGAAAGAAGAAAATGAAGGAACATGCATCAGTGCATATTCCTCACGAAGTATTTATTAAAGTAATGAAAGAGAGGAATTAACTAAAAATCCCTGGCAAATACAGAAGTACCATTGAAACAATGATAATAACAACAAAAATCTTCCATGCCACAGCGACTCTTTTTCTGTTATGATTAAATAGCATGAGGGTATCCTACCATAGCTTATGCCAGAGATACAACAATCAAAATCCAATAACAAAAAGGTTTCAGCAAGAGTTATCTTGAGTAGTGCTGTCGCACTTTTTGTCTTTTTACTCCTCTTTTCATCTGCTATAAATCTTATGAAAAAATACTTTTCTATGCGTTCACATATAAAAGCGCTCAGAGAAGATCAGGCGGCACTCAAAGAAAAGAAAGCTGCTACCTCTGAGATGAATGAGTACATAAAAAGTCCTGAAGGTAGGGAAGAGATTTTTCGAGAAAAATACCGCCTCGTAAAGCCAGGAGAAGGACTTATTGTTATTACTGAACCTGTTGAAAAAAAAGCGTTTGATGGGAGCAGACATACTTCTTTTTTTGGTAATTTATGGAATATTCTTCTGCGAGGGCTTGGTATACGATAGTGTATGCTATACTTTCTCCTGTAATAGCAATAATCACTTGGTATATGAAATCAGTCACCATTTATAGCACCCCGTCTTGTCATTTTTGCCAGCTTGCGAAAGCCTTCTTTAAAGAACACAACATTTCTTATACGGAGCACGATGTCGCCTCTGACGCTGAGAGGCGAAAAGAAATGGTTGAGCTCTCTGGGCAGCTTGGTGTGCCTGTTATTCATGTCGATGACACAGTCCTTGTTGGTTTTCAAGAAAAACTTCTCTCAGATCTTTTGCTTGCCAAATAGGCAGCTGTCCCTATAGTTAAATGGATATAACAGTTCCGTCCTAAGGAATAGTTGTACGTTCGATTCGTACTAGGGACACCGTATAATACTATGCAATTGCTTCAATCTTTTTCTGAACCAATAATCCTCTTTTTAGCATTTAGTATTATTTTTGCAGAAACCGGAGTACTTACTTTTTTCTTTCTCCCTGGAGATACACTCCTCTTAAGTCTGGGGCTTTTTGCTCACCAAGACCTTGTTTCTTTACCGCTTGCTTTACTAACAATAGCAATCGCTGGTTTTTTTGGTAATATTCTTGGCTACCATATAGGCTTACTCCTTCGAAAAAAGAGAAAAGAATCATCACTTTTACAAAAAGTACCGGAACGATATATCGTACAAACTGAAAAATTTTATGAAAAGTATGGTGCTTTTACGATAGTTTTTTCACGATTTATTCCAGTTGTTCGAACAGTTGCGCCATTTCTTGCAGGGGTAAGTTGTATGAAGTATCGAACATACCTCCTCCTTTCACTTATTGGTGCTTTTCTTTGGAGCAGTGTTGTTATTACTGTTGGGTACTTTTTTGGTTCTTATATTCCGTCATACGAGATTGGAAAGCTTGCACTTATCTTGATGGTTGCCGCATCGGTACTAACACCACTGCTTTTGTACTTTGGACGGCGTTTCTTTAAAAAGAGCTAGATTTTATAGTGTTTTATGCTATTATAGCGATATGGATCCACAAATTGATGCTCGTTTAAAGAGTATTGAAGAAAAGCTGGAAAAAAACCATCAAATACTTGTTCGTATGAGGCAAGTACAGAGAAATGGACAGCTTTTAAAAGCAGCGTACTGGATCCTTATTATTCTCTTAGGGCTTGGAGCTTTCTACTATGTAGAACCCTATATCAAAGGGCTCATGGATGTCTATAGTGGTTTCCAGGACACCCAGAGCTCTTTACAGAACTCTCTTCCTGATATAAAGAATATAAACACGCTCATTGAACAACTAAAAAATTAAGCAAAATAAGACCCGCTCAGATAGCTCAGTTGGTAGAGCATTCCCCTGAAGAGGGAAGGGTCGCCAGTTCGAGCCTGGCTCTGAGCACAAAAACAAAATCCCTTTATAAGGGATTTTGTTGCAAAAGGGAGGGTATTTTACTTATATAGATTTTATTTTAAGTACAGTTTTTCGTCCTTTATCAGTTTTTGGAAGTTTTATCATAAGCATACCGTGGCGTTCTATTGCCTCTGCTGCATCTATTTCTACTTCTGCGGGAAGTGTTACTGTTCGAGCAAAACTTCCCCAGTAGAGTTCCTTAATGACATATTGATCAGGAGTAATTGAACGATTTTCCTCTCTCTTTCCTTTGATTGCAACAGTATCTCTCGTGATAGAAATAGAAAGATTTTCAGGAAGTACTCCGGCAATAAGTGTCTGAATAATAATTTCATTTCCTGTTTCGTAAAGATCAACAGGGAGTTCACCTATTTCTTCTTTTTGTTCTTCTTGTAGTTGTACCCCTGCAGCTTGTGCACCTTCAGCTTTTATGTTGAGATTTCGAGATGGTTCTTTTTGTTGCTCTACGGTCTCTAAAGCTTCATCTTCACCATCATCAAAGCGAAGGTTTCCTGCAAGTCTTTCAAAAAATGATCGTTTCTTCATACAGCTTAGTATAACACAAGCATTTATGTTGGTGAGGTTTCAAGACGAATTCGTTTGAGTTTTTCAAGAATAATAAGACTAATGATTGCAGAAACCCAGAGGTAGCCATACACCTGAAGAAAACTTGCTGTGGTATTTTTTAAAATATACAGATTAAAGACACTATGCAAAAATGTTGCCCCAAGAACTCCAATAAGCATAAAGAAGAAAGGTGCTCTTCGAGGGGCTAGTCCTATAACAATGCCAACAAAGGCACTTGCAATAGTATGGAGCAATGTTGAACCAAAGAAGCGAAGCCCTCCGGTAAGGAGTCCTGCGGTTACATTAAATGTTGTTCCTGGCCGTAAAATGTAGAGTATATTTTCAATAGCAGCAAAACCAAGGGCAATAGTAATCATGTACATTGCAGCATCGATAACTTCATCATTGTATCTGTTTCGATAAGCAACGACATAAAAAATAAGAAATTTGAGCATTTCTTCAATACCAGCCCAGAGTGCAGTACGAAGCTCTTTTTGAGTAAATAAGTCCTTTGTTTCTTTCTGTAAAAACCCAGCAACGAAAACCATTGCACCTCCAAGGAGAAAGCACAAAAGAAGAAGTCCGAATGGTTCTGGTTTTAATCTATCACGACGAAGCCAGAAATAGAGCCAAATAAGAGACGGGACAAGACCAGTAAGGAGTGCAAAGAGGAGGTGTTGATTGTTTAGATAGTAGGCCATGGGGCAATCATGAGAAGTGTCTTATCTTTGTGTGGAAGCATTTGGTATACAGACTCAGTCACAAAAGGCATAAACGGATGAAGCACTGCAATACTCTCTGAAAGTATACTATAGAGTAGTTTTTGTCGTGATTGCTTTATTTTTTCATCAGCACTCATAAGTAAGGGCTTGCTTTCCTCTAGTATAGTAGAAGCAAATGTATCCCAAATATAGTGATAAATAGCCTCTGAAGCAGTATGGAGATTGAAAGATTCAATATCTTCAGTAATGTTAGTAGCTACTTCTTTCCATGCTTGATACAGGGCTTCATCTTTTATAGTAAGGGGGACAGTAGGATCAAAGCTTTCTGTATTTGAAAGCACAAAGCGACTGATATTCCAAAGCTTGTTTGCAAAAAGCTTATATCCCTTTATTTTTTCTTCTGAAATCTTACTATCTGTCCCAGGTGCAGTTCCAACAACGAGCGCCATTCTTCCTGCATCAGCTCCATACTTTGCTGCAATATCAAGAGGATCAATGCCATTTCCTAAAGACTTAGACATTTTTTGTCCTTTTTGATCCCGAACCGTACCATGGAGATACACTGTCTTAAATGGTATGTCACCAAGTACATAGCCTGTCATCAGTATCATTCGCGCTACCCAAAAGAAAATAATTTCATACCCTGTTTCAAGAACATCGGTAGGATGGTAAATCTTCAAGTTTTCAATATCATCTGGCCAACCAAGGGTAGAGAAAGTCCAGAGTGCGGATGAAAACCAAGTATCGAGCGTGTCTTCATCTTGCACCCAGTCATCACCAGGAGCTTTTTCTCCGACAAAGGTCTCCTCATTTTTGTACCACACTGGTATGCGATGCCCGTACCATATCTGCCGTGAGATACACCAATCTTTCAGGTTATCAATCCAGTGAAAATAAGTCTTTCCAAAATAATCAGGAACGATAGTGATGGCACCACTTGCAACTGGCTCACGCATGAGCTCTTTGAGTGTTTTATTTCCTCTTTCAGGGATAGCTTTGTTTACATTGATAAACCATTGGAGCTTTGGAAGCGGTTCAATAATACCGCCGGTGCGCTCAGCAGTTGCAACATTTTGATCGATTTCTTTTTCTTCAAGTAGAAGTCCTTGTTCTTTAAGCCAAGAAACAACAGCTTCTCGTGCTTCACCAACCTTTTTGCCATAGACAGGAGTGTCTTCAGGAATCCCTGTCATTTTTGCATACTCGTTGATCACTTGAGGGCGAGGGAGGTTATGTCGCTCTGCAATATCCCAATCAATCATCGAATGTGCAGGCGTCACACCGAGCGCTCCAGTACCAAAGTCTTTTTCAACTGTCTCATCTGCAATTATTTTTATATGGAGTGGCGCACCGCAAAATACGACATCATATTCTTTGCCAATATATTGTGTGTAGCGCTGATCACTAGGATGCACGGCAACAGCCACATCGCCAACCTTTGTTTCTGGCCTTGTCGTAGAAATAGCAATAGGGAAGTCTGGTGAGTATTTAAATGTATACAATACCGCCTTTCGTGCCTCATAGACTATTTCATCATCAGAAATAGTTGTTTGCCCTTTTGGATCCCAGTTCACAATACGGTGGGAACGGTAGATAAGGCCGTCATCATACATTTTTTTAAATACAGTATGTACCGCCTTTGTTCGCTTTTCATCGAGTGTAAATGCTTCCCGTGACCAGTCACAAGAAGAACCCATTACTTTAATTTGGCTCGCAATAATATCGTGACTTTCTTTGGCAAAAGTTTCGATGCGCCTTAGCATCTCATCTCGTCCAAGATCATAGCGAGATTTACCTTCCTTCTTTTGAATCTCTTTTTCTACCTTTGACTGTGTCGCGATAGCTGCATGATCAGTTCCTGGAAGCCAGAGTGTGCGGTAGCCGCGCATGCGTTTATAACGAATCAAAATATCTTCAACAGTAAGCATAAGTGCATGTCCCATATGAAGCACACCTGTCACATTTGGAGGAGGCATAACAATGGTGTATGGAGTAGCATCGCTTTTTGTGTGTCCGTCAGCGATCATTTTTTCTGGATTAAAGTATCCTGAGCCTTCCCAGAGCTCATATGCAATCTTTTCCTCTAGTGTAGGATTGTAGGGCTCTAAGAGCTTTTTAGGCACATTTTCAGCCTGTTTTTGGGATTCCATAACGAGAATAGTACCATTTTTAGAGGTTTTTGAGGAGATATTTGACATATTTCTAAAAATAGTGAATATGTATAAAAAAGAAAAATGTCTAGAATAAAACCAGGTTCTCGGAAACAAAAAGAAATTCTAAAGAAAAGGGCTCTAAAAAAAGGTAAGTTTAGAAAATTTGTTGAATTAGATTTTTTTCTTTACAAGAGGAAAAATAAGATACCTTTTGATTTTCCCTCATGGAAAACAGATTATGAACCTCCTTTTTCAAATTTTATTTAAAGAGAAAGATTTCCATCCGCCTTCAAATCCTGAAGAGCGGATGTTTTTATTTCTCCAGAAAATACTTGGAGCATTGCTGCCATACCAATCATTACTGCATTATCTGTTGCAAGCCACTGTTCTGGAAACAGTACTCTGATTTCTGGATATTTTTTTGTAGCCTTTTCATTAAGTTCAGCACGAAGATAAGTGTTTCCCGCAACTCCTCCACCAACGATAATAGTCTGTGCGGCATACTCATCTACTGCATCGAGCGTCTTTTTAACGAGTACTTCTATAGCTGCATTTTCAAACTCTCCAGCGAGTGCTCGCTTTTCTCTATCAGTCATTTCGTGACCAAGGTCTCGGGTTGTGTAGAGCACTGCTGTTTTGATGCCAGAAAATGAGAAGTCGTAGTTGCCACTATGGAGCATTGGTCGCGGGAGCTCAAAGAGGCGAGACTCTTCACCTTCGCGCCATTCTTTTGCAAGCTTTGATACCGCAGGGCCTCCAGGATATGGAAGTCCGAGCAATCTTGCGACTTTATCAAAAGCTTCTCCAACAGCATCATCTCGTGTTTGACCAATTTTTTTATAAGAACCAAGTTTTTCTGAAAGCACAAGCTCGGTGTGACCACCAGAGACAAGGAGAGACAGGAGCGGGGCATCAAGTGGTGAAAGTACAAAAGAAGACTCATTTATTTTTTGAAATGCAGCAGTGACAACATGCCCCTCCATATGGTTGATAGGGATCACAGGAATATTCCAGATTTTTGAAAGTGCTTTTGCTGTGTTTACGCCAACCCAGAGCGCTGGTTCAAGTCCAGGACCAACAGTCACGGCAATATAGTCCAAGGCAGGCTTTTTGTAGTAAGTAAGAAAAGGAGAGATATGCTCTTTGAGCATAGATTCTTTTTCATTAAGAAAAGAAAGTGTATTTTCTACCCCTTCTTCTGCTTTTTCACCAGCTTCAAGGAGCTCAGCTTGATCGAGTGCTTCCTGAATAAGGAGCGTTATCTTCTCTGCATGCGCTCGCTTTGCAAGAGCAGGGAAAACACCACCATACTTTGCATGGAGCTCAACTTGGGAAGCAAGGGCATTTCCGAGAATAGTCACAGTGTTCTCTAGGTTATTTTCCAAAACCGCAATCCCTGTTTCGTCACACGATGTTTCGATAGCTAAAATTCGCATACCGAACACTATACCAATTTCTTGATTATTTTAAAAGCTGTGGTAAGGTATGAAAAAAATATTGTGAAAAAAATAAAAGTAAACGCCTTTTTAAATCTTCCTGAGGAAATAAAAGGACTACCGTTTTATTCTTTTCCTGTAAGTGTTGAAGATAGATTCATTGGAGCATCGTATGCAAAAAAGATAGCAAAAAATCTCTTTAGTGAGCTTGCTGCAGTGTACACAAAAGAACATTTTGTAGTACTCTCTTCAAGCCTTACCGAAAGCATTCTTTTCCAAGGGCTTAGTAAAGAAAGTTTTGAGTTTGACGAAACGGGTTCCGTTTGGAAAAGCTACAAAACTGAAGGTATTGATACGATGATGCATACAGTTTCTGAGTACTTACTTGAAATGATAATTCGAGAAAAAGACATATCCGCCTAACAAGCGGATGTTTTATTTCTCTAGAGACAGGAGTACACTACCCTTAAAGGGAGGGTCGCTATTATTAGCCCTAAAAACTATTAGTATGGCTACAACAAAACAAAAAACTGCTGCAAAAAAGAATATTGTAAAAGCACAAAAAAAATGGAAAAGTATGACCGCTCGACAAAGAGCGCTTGCGCAACCACAAGGGAGGTCTCGCAAAAAACCTGGCACAGGGGGAGAGGGTGCATTTTATCGTGTTGAAGTTCGACCAGCGAGAGCGTTTAGCTCATTTCGAACGCAAGATGTCGGTAAAAAAGGCGGTCTTGAAAGAATCGCTGGGCATCGTCCAAGTGGAAGCTGGGATACTGCCACCTGGCTCGTGAGTAAAAAAGATGCACATGTTACAGACAAAAAGCTAGTTATCACTGGAGCTCGAGCAAAAACACTACTCAAAGATTTGGGAGGTCCTATTGTTTGGGTAAAGGGAGATATTTTTAAAGCACCACCTCGAAAAAATATTCCAGAAAAAGCAAAACCTACAGCAAAACAAAAAGCTGCTCGATTAAAAAATATCAGAAAGGCACAAAAAGTGCATAACCATAACTAATACTATGAGTATGTTTCCATATCAGCGGCCACTGCCGCACTACTACGGAGATATCACGAGAGCATTGTTTGTTGCTATTGGCATTATTATGCTCCTTGGTCTTCCAAAAATGACACAGCTCCTACAAGTGCCAGCAATCTATCCAATCATTGCTATAGTACTACTTGCTATGGCTGCAGGGTATACAAGTCCAAAGAAAAGAGAGTCGCTCAGTATCAATATCTGGCTATCAGCTATAGGACTTGCGAGTTTTATCTATATTAGTTGGTTTATGCCACTTCAGGTAGCAGTCGGTGGGTGGGTATTGCTAAACCAAATCGTCGCAATACTTTTCCTTGCAGCGCTCTATTTCTCAATAAAATCATTTCGAGGATATAGTGGAAATCAATAGAAAACAATAAAAACCATAGCTACAAACTATGGTTTTTATTGTTTGTGCGCGATACAGGGATCGAACCTGTCACCTCAGCAATGTCAATGCTGCGCTCTAACCATATGAGCTAACCGCGCTTTGGTACAGCAAAATATAGCATAATATTGATTTTTCGGAAAACACTGTTACAATGTTCACACCGCTGGCCCTATCGTCTATCGGTTAGGACACAAGCTTTTCAAGCTTGGAAGCGGGGTTCGATTCCCCGTAGGGTCACAATCAACAGCGCGCACGAGAAGCATAGTAAAAGCCCTCAAAAAGAGGGCTTTTACTATTGGTTAATAAGCTCTTAAAAATGGTGTAATTGTGGTGTATAAAAAAGCCCCTGATCTAGGGGGCTTAATAAGGAATGTACTTTCACTTTACTGGTGACACAGTATTTCCGAAGTAGTCCAAGCACTGGGATAAATCGTTTTTCCAGTGATTAGTTGGAACAATGACTTTTCCTGTAGTGTTTTGAAGGTCTACAACATGTTGTGGCCAAGCAAGACCAGAGAGCTTTTGGCGAAGTTCAGTCATGAGTTCTACCTCACGCTCGATACCAATCACAAATCGCTTTGTAGTCGGTATTTCCTGACAGTGATAGAGATAGTACGGGCGAATACCGTTTTCTGCTAAGGTTGAATACAGCTTTTCTAATACTACTACATCGTCATTAACCCCTTTGAGGAATACTGACTGCGAAATCATGATGTACCCCATCTTCCGTATTCTATAAAGGACTGGAAGGGTGATACTGTTTAGCTCATCAGGATGATTAACGTGTACAGAAAAGTAAAAAGTTGGCTTTGTGTCTATCAATCTTGCAAGTAAATCCATATCTACTTTCTCAGGCATTTGCATGGGAAATTTAGTATGGATGCGAACAATTTTTACATGCTCTACATTTTTAAGCAGTTTGCAAGCCAACTCTAAACCTTGAGGGTTAGTAAGTGGATCGCCACCACTAAAGATCACTTCATGAATACTGGCATCTTTGGCAATAATTTCTATTGCTTCAATGATATCTTCTGCACGCAGCCTGCCAAAAGAATCCAGTCCGACACCTACACGATCTTGCCTTTCACAAAACCTGCAGTTGGCAGCACAGGTGTACGAGAGTAAAAACAGAACACGATTACCAAACTTGTTTATCAGCCCTTTGCTAAGGGTATTGCTTTTCTCTGCCAAAATATCCCTTGTGGTATCAATAGGAATATTCTCATGCTCAGGATCAAAAAAGTACATTGTCCGTACAGCTTCACTGGTCTCAGCAAGCTGGCGGAGATAACCAGTTATCTTTTCTTGAAAGACCTCTTTCATAACTATTCGGTTTTAGATGAATTAATTTATTTTTATCTATTATTGCACAAAAACACTATAACGCAACTATGTCAAATTATATCCGTATTTTCAGTCAATGAATAATTAACTTCTTCCATAAAAGTATAAGTGTGACCTTTCTTGTCTCTTCCTGTGGCAGTCTTTAGTTTAAAACTATTAATTAAAATTTTTTCCTTCATTAAGGGTGTACTAACTACTAAGGTTTGAAACTCGCCGTCTTCTCCAGTAATATCTACATTATTTTTCTTTAGTTCTTCGATTACTTCTTTATTAAAAGGTTTTCCTATGTATATGCTTGGTATGCAGTTATTTCGTATACCAGACAAGATAAATGATATTTTTTTATTCTCAAAATCTTGTAAATAAGCTTCAGCTCCAAATTGTTCTATAAAATTATTTGCAGGGCTAATACATTTAATACCTAACTTCGCTTGGAGTATCTTATCAATACCTTCGGTATGATTTAGATCACCTGTGATTATTGCTTCAATTTTTTCTTCTTCGACAATCTTTCCGATTGCTGAGACTATTTGTTCTAGATAGTTGTCTTCATTGCCGATAACTATATTTTGGTGAGGGAATGGGAAAAGGCTTATTAAATCGGAAAGTAACCCTTTTTCAATTTCAGGACCATCGGCCATTTGCACCATACCTTCATTGGAAACAGTTGATATAAGAGAAATGATAGTATAATTGTCCACAGAAGATTCTAAGGAATAAACACTATCTTTTCCTCCACTAAATAATGCAAGGGCTCTTGGTTTCATTTGTTAATTATACAATAAGAATTCTTAATTTCTTGTATTAAATTATTATCAAAATAGTGACACTGGGCTGTACCAAATATAGCCAAAGGGCTGTCACTTTTGTCACTTTTTGTGCTCAAAACACCATCGCACGAGAAGGGTCGTTTTGCTT
>CAYOYW010000018.1:0-18153 GCA_964408305.1 uncultured Candidatus Saccharibacteria bacterium | reverse complement strand
GGCATTGTCGGACTGCCTAATGTCGGCAAATCAACACTCTTTAATGCACTTACCAAAAAAGGTGTTCCAGCAGAGAACTATCCTTTCTGCACGATCGACCCATCGGTAGGCATTGTCCCTGTACCAGATGAGCGACTTACGAAACTCTCTGAGTTTTCTGCAAGTGAAAAAACAATCCCTGCAGTAATTGAGTTTGTTGATATTGCAGGTCTTGTAGCTGGAGCTTCAAAGGGTGAAGGTTTAGGAAATAAGTTCCTTGCAAATATTCGAGAAACTGATGCTATTTTGCATATGGTACGAGTTTTTGAGGACAAGGATGTTATTCATGTTGCAAACAAAGTTGACCCGCTTTTTG
The DNA here is from genome assembly GCA_964408305.1 of uncultured Candidatus Saccharibacteria bacterium. GTDB lineage: Bacteria > Patescibacteriota > Minisyncoccia > Phycocordibacterales > UBA9973 > UBA4124. Next base: position 17,798 of record CAYOYW010000018.1, on the reverse strand, counting down.
ATATTGGTGTTATCAATGCAGAGCTTATTTTGGCAGATCTTGAGACAGTGACAAAGCGGCTTGAAACAAATAGTAAAGATCAAAAACGAGGTGTCAAAGAAGCGATACTCCTCCACGAAGCGCTTGAAAAAATAAAAACCGCACTCGAAAACGAAGTGATGGCAAGCGCGGTGACGCTTGAGGAAGCTGAGAAACCACTTATAGCGCAGCTTAACCTCCTGACAATGAAGCCTATGCTCTATGCGCTTAACACTTCAGCGGCAAGTGATGTTTCGGCAAGCTCAGCACAAGAAATAAAAAAAGGGCTACCTGGACCGTATGTAGAAATCGATCCTGTGTTTGAAACTGGGTTTGAAAATATGATACAGGCAAGTTATGAACTCCTTGGTCTCGAAACATACTTTACAACCGGACCAGATGAAACTCGCGCTTGGACAATAAAAAAGGGGAGTACTGCTCCGATTGCCGGCACTGCGATCCATACTGACTTCAAAGACAAATTCATCCGTGCAGAAGTTATTTTTTGGAGTGAGCTTCTTGCTGCTGGCTCTTACGCAAACGCTCGTGCGAAAGGACTTGTTCGTACCGAAGGCAAAGACTATGTCGTCAAAGACGGTGATGTCGTAGAGTTTAAAATATAAATATTGGATCCGTACCAAGTTTCTGCGCGTAGAGTTTTGTTACTAGCAAATAAAAACCCCGCCTTCTGGCGGGATTACTTGTTTCTGTAAAAACTGGTAATTTCAAACCCGGGGTTCGGATTTTGTTCGTCAATCTTTCCCAGTTTTATCAGTGTTTCTTTGCAGAGCTCTTTGAGTTTCTTTTCCTGAGCGTCATTCCAGTTTTTCAGATCAAAGAATTCTGAGGTCTCTACATTGAATCTTACGGTGTATGAATTCACACCGAGATTAAAAAACAATACAGTTAAGAAATAGTTGTACATGCTTTTTTTGATTTACCTTACCATTAAAAGGGAAATGAGCAAGTACTTGACTATAAGCAATAAATATGCTATAGTGTAATAAACCCATTAAATCATTTCGTATGAAAAAGAACATTGCTCTTTGTCTCACAGGAATTACATTATTGGTGTTTTCTATAACCATACCTACAGCGACTCCGCTAAGCAGTATGGTGACACTATGCGCTGTTGGCTTGATCGTTTTTTCCGTAAAAGGAAAACTCAAAAGACTGGCCAACAAAGCATTTGTTGTTCCTTTTGTTGACTAAATAAAGATAAAATATTGACCACAAGCACGACGAAAGGCCCCCGCGGATTATTCCAGAGGGGTCTTACTTTTTTTGAGCTGTTCTATTTCTCGCTGGAGCTGGGTAAGTATCGTTTGAATAGCGGTAATAGCTTGTGCCTCTTTTTGCTCTATTTTCTGATCCTCGGTACTATCCTCTTCGATATCCTCAATATCTTCCTGAATCTCATCAACATCTTCCTGGATTTCGTCCACATCTTTTTGGATCTCATCGACATCTTTTTCAATACCTTCCACATCTTCCTGGATTTCTTCCACATCTTCCTGGATGATTTCAATATCTTGCGTATTTTTATTGACTGACATTTGGATAAAAATAGCGAGATATATTGCTTCAAGAGAAACTGCTGTTGTCAGGACAAGTAGTACGCGCTCGAGAGGAATACCGAGAAAGGGAAGTACAAAAGCACCAATAAAGAGAAAAGTGTGCACGACAAGAGAAGTTGTAGAACCAATCCATCTTGTTGCATGTTCTGCACCCCTTTCAAGCTTTATTTTATTTCGCTCAAGCCTTTTCATACTGCAGTTGTAGCATAAAATGTTTAGAAATAAAATAACCCATAAAGAAATTGGAAATTTCTTTATGGGTTATGAACGCTTTTTAAGCAGTTTTTTTCTTCGGATATCGCCGGTTGAATTTTTCAATAGGGCTTTTACCGGGGAGGTTCTTGAACGCATCTGTCAGGCCGGGGATCTCTCCCATCTTTGTGCTTGATTTGGGCGAGGCCTTAAATTGCATCTGTTTTTCGTTTTTCCTTCGGAGCTGATCTTTGATCTCCTTTACATTCATCAGGTTGTTTTGTTTACGCCACTGCATAGGGAATCCGTAGTAAGGATCTGCATCGATCTTTTCCGCGATCTCTATCGCCTTGATGGTTTGCTCGGTGGTAAGAAGTGTTTCTTCACACTTCCATTCCCGGCGCATACGCCAGAATTCTCTTTGATCCAGAAGTATCCATGGCTTTTTGAGCGTCAACTTCCAGATTCGGTGATTGAATTCTTTGTCAACAAAAAAAACAATAGGTTGCCCTTTAGGTCGGTGAACCTTAACGCAATAACCTCCATCGGTTATAAGCATTGATGCCGAATTGATTTGCATATAAATGTACATTTAATGGTTAAGAAAAGCGAAATGTTCTCTTTTTTTAAAAACACTTTGCTTTTCTTAACCCTTTTTTTAATCATAACATATTATAAGTATTTAGTCAATATTCTCTCTATATTGCCCAAAAGAGTCTTTTCTGATATAGTTTCGAGCGTTATGCCGTCACAAGATAATCTCGTAAAACTCGTTCACAAGGATACCGGTGAAATATACTGGTCTACAAAGAACCGCAAAAAGCTTGCTGGTATTAAGCTTGAGCTCAAAAAATACAGTAAAAAGCTTCGTAAGGTTGTTACCTTTAAAGAGTCAAAGAAATAAAACAAAGTAGCCCTTAAGGGGCTAATTTGTTATAGTGTTTCTGTTCTTATAGATACTGGGCGATTAGTTTAGTGGTAGAACGAAGGTCTCCAAAACCTTTGGTGTGGGTTCGATTCCTACATCGCCCGCAAAAAAGTACCTCAATGACAAAAGAAATAGAAATATCAAAAGAGTATGTCTTTCTCATTACTCACTTGAAACATGAGTTAACCAAGCTGGCTTTGGAAGAAATAACAGAAGAGCATCTTTCGCACTGCGTTAGCATTGTTATGCTTTTAAAATCAAAACCAGATAGACATCTTTCAGATTTTATAGCAGGATTCCTCTGTGGTTTTCACCATCGACTCCCTCGTTTTCTGGTGAAGCAGTTGCTTGCTCTGATCTTGCCGCCTTATTGTTTTCAGCAAGAAACAGTAGAAAGTTATATTCTTTCAGCCAGTTTAAGAAAGGCATGAATGTTCATGCTTTTTTATTTTGCGTATTTCTTGAACCAAGTTCTCTGTCGTTTTGCGTAGTGCCAGATAGCACTTTCAAGCTGTTCTAGCATTTCTTGCTTGGTTAATTTATTTTGTAAAAATAATGCTAGGAAGCGATATTCAAGCCCAAGTGCTTCCAGTCTTTTCCAAGAAACCCCTCCGCCAGCTGCCGGATTATGCAGCTTTTTTACCTCAGCAACCATACCTGCTTTCATGCGTTTCAAAAGGCGATCATGAATTCTTTTTTTCAAAACTTCATCAGGAAAATCTAGATAGTGCCACTCTATAGCATACTTTGCTTGCCGCTTTATTTTTGGCACCCTGCCGAGTGCTGTTGCTATTTCGATTGCGCGGATGAGGCGTACTTTATTATATCTATCTATGTCTTCTGCACGATCTGGGTCAAGGGTTTGGAGCCTATCAAAAAGCGCCTCAGGCGAAAGCTTCTCCAGCTTTTTCCGAAGCGTACTGTTTGGAGATACAGCCGGAAACTCTCCACTATACAAAAGTGCATCAATATAAAAACCAGTTCCTCCACAGATGATAGGTGTCTTTCCTTTTTTAAAAATAGCTTGAAGGGTCTTTTCTGCAAGTTTTTTATATTGTGCAACGGAAAAGCTTCTCTTTGGATTTGCAACATCAAGAAGGTGATGAGGAACACCTCGCATCTCTTTTTTTGTAATTTTCCCAGAACCAATATTGAGACCTTTATACACCTGCCGCGAATCAGCAGAGATAATTTCTCCTCCGCCAGCTGGCGGAAAACTTTTTGCGAGAGCTACTGCATAATCACTTTTTCCTGTTGCAGTAGGGCCGCAAACAACAATCACTTTTTGTGAACTATCTCTTTGCATATAGAATGATTGCCTGTATCGGAACTCGTTCTTCTTTTGTAACAGAAAACTCTACTCTTGCAATCAACTTCTTCAATTCAGATTCTGTCCATGTATGAACTCTTTTTATACACAATATACCTGTATCGAAAAGCAGTTTCTTCCACAACGCTTTCTTTGGAGCGATTTCAAGAACGAACAAAACTCCATTTGGAGCGAGGATTTTCCGGACTTTCTTCAAAGCTTCTTCTGGGTGACTGAGATGGTGCAGTGATAATGACATTACAACCATATCAAATGTTGAAGGTATATTTATTTGTTCAAAGTCTCCTTTTAGAAATGTTCCAGGATAATCTTCTGGTTCATCAATATCGATACCAAATAATACAATATCAGGTTTTACCTTTTTTAATTCGTGTTCCAGGTATCCTTTTCCGCAACCGATATTCAAAACAGTTCCTTTGGCTAAACCTTCCTGCGACAACTTCTCAGCAATCTTTTTTGATCGATTTCTTTTGTATGCATCGGTTGCAAAAAATAATGTGTTCATGTGCCCGAGGAGAGACTTGAACTCTCACCCCTTACGAGACTCGATTTTGAGTCGAGCGCGTCTACCATTCCGCCACTCGGGCAATAAGCTTTATTCTACAGACTATTTTAGGGAAGTAAAGAAAGGCCAGTCAAAGGACTTGACAAATATTTTTATTGGTATACAATAATCTACAAACATATTGTAAACAAAATTATCTTTTATGAAGCGAACTACAGGGGGCAGCGTGCCCCAATCTACCAAGGAAGTTAAGTATTTCAAGAAAAAAGGTAACCTGGCCGGCCGCCGCGGGATCACCGGTTCGTGATGAACCATCCTGGGCTTGTCAGTTAACACTAAAACGGTGAGATTATGAAGAAAAGATTCGCGACGCAAAAAGGCGTCTAAGTAAAATTAAAATCAGTATGGCAGTGTGCTGCCCAACCCCTTGATTCTTCAAGGGGTTCGTTTTTTATATGGAAATATCTTTCGTGGTATTATGTGTGCATGTCGAATCTATATTCAAACTCAATTTTCTTTATTGATACCGATAAAATTTTTCCAAATCCTTATCAACCTCGCCGAGAATTTGAAGAAGGACCACTCAAGGATCTTGCTGAATCTATTCGTCAGTATGGGGTGCTCCAGCCGCTTGTTGTTTCTCGTATAGAAAAAGAAACCCCTGAGGGAGGACTTGTTACTGAGTATGAGCTTATTGCTGGGGAGCGAAGGCTTCGCGCATCAAAACTTGCAGGACTCTCACAGGTGCCCGTGCTTATCAGAGTAGGAGATGATCCGATGATGAAGCTTGAGCTTGCTATTATCGAAAACCTCCAAAGAGAAGATCTTAATGCTGTTGAGCGAGCTCGTGCATTTTTGCGTCTTGTTGATGAGTTCAAGTTTACCCATGGGCAAATCGGACAAAAGGTAGGGAAGAGTCGAGAATATGTTTCGAACTCTATTCGCCTGCTCTCGCTCCCCCAAGAGCTTCTCGATGCGCTCTCAAGTGGCAAAATAAATGAAGGACATACGAGACCTCTCATGATGCTTTCAAGTCGCCCAGAAGAGCAAATGACGCTCTTTAAAGAAATCATTTATCGAAAGATAACCGTTCGAGAAGCAGAACGCATCGCCCGTCGTATTGCAACTGAAAAAGCTCGCAAAAAAGAGCTCCTGCCAACACCAGAACTTTTAAAGATAGAAAAAACACTGGAAGAAAAACTTGGGACAAGAGTTCATATCGAAAAAGGAGAAGTTGGCGGCAAGATTACCATTGACTATTTTTCTGATGAAGACCTCGACACTATTGTTGATGTACTCGGTAAGGCAGAAGCGCAAAGAACAAGTACAGATTCATTTAATGCCATGCTTGCCATGAAAGAAGGTGCTTCTGAAATAGCTCCAGAAAAAGGTGATGAAAAAGAAGAAGTGGCACTCCTTGATGATCGTAGTAGTGACGAAGTTCAAAAGAGCGAACAAGATACCGATGATCTGTATAATGTAAAAAACTTTAGCCTCTAATTTATTGTTTTTATTTCATTACTCCTTGATAGTAAATTTCTCGAGGAGGCCACCATGCTCTTCAATATAGACTCGTATTTTTTTGCGAGCGAAGCTTGTTTTTGCATGCTCAAGCCACTTATTACTCGGATGGGCATTTTTACTCGTGATTACCTCAACCAAATCTCCGTTTTTAAGTCTTGTTTCAATGCTGGCCATTTTTTTGTTTATTTTTACTGAGCTAAGGGAGTTTCCAAGATCTGAGTGAATCATATAGGCAAAATCTATAGCACTTGCGTCTTCAGGAAGATCGACAACATCACCCTTTGGAGTAAAAACAAAGATGCGGTGATTAAAGAAGTCGAGCTTGAGTTCATCCATATCATGGGTACTTGTTGCAAGCGTTGAGAGTTCTTTGAGCTGTTCGAGCCATGAAATTTGTTGCTTCATGCTAGGGGCTTCTTTGCCAGTGCTTACCTCTTTATAGACAAGGTGAGAGGCAATACCGAGCTCCGCATCACTATGCATCTCTTCTGTTCGTATTTGTATTTCTACCACACCATGGGGGGTGACAACCGTTGTATGAAGGGATTTATAGCCATTTGGTTTTGGTACTGCAATCCAATCTTTAATGCGTCCCGGTATTGGTTTCCATTGCATGTGCATAAGTCCAAGAACTTGATAACAATCACTAATACTGCTAACAATTATTCGTAGAGCCACAATGTCATGGATTTTTCCAGTATCCATATCATACTTCACTAATTTTCTGTAGAGACTGTAGGTGTGTTTTACTCGAGCTTCGATTGTTGCGGTGATAGAGAATGAGTCCAATATTTCTTCTACTTCTTTTTTGACAATAGTTACTGCTTTTGTTGCTTCCGGAACAAGATGTTCCATTATTTTTTTTGTCTCTGTGTATTCTTCTGGGTATGCAAAAGGGAAAGCATAGTCTTCGAGAATACCTTTGAGTTTCCCCATACCAAGCCTTCCTGCGAGTGGTGCGTAGACTTCTATTGTTTCAACTGCAATCCTCCTTTGTTTTTCTGGTGGCACATGCTCAAGTGTCTGTATATTATGTAATCTGTCAGCAAGTTTGATGATGAGTACTCGAATATCTTCGGCAAGTGCAATAAAAAATTTACGCATACTTTCAACATGTCGTTCAACACCTTGGTATTTGAGTTTCCCAAGTTTTGTAACGCCGTTTACAAGAAAAGTAATTTCTTCACCAAATAATTCTGTGAGAGACTCTTCTGTTACTGCAGTATCCTCGAGTGTGTCATGGAGAAGTGCTCCAGAAATAGTAGTTGCATCAGCTCCAAAAGAAGCACAATTTTTTGCTACCTCAATACAGTGTTGAAAATATGGTTCGCCACTATTTCTTTTTTGATTTTTGTGTGCTTCTCGTGCAAAAGTATACGCCTTTTCAATAAGTGCTTGATCGTTTTGAGAAAAAGGTGATTGCGCTTTTTCAAAGATAGCGGCAAGCTCTCTGTTTTCTGTCATAGGTAGTGTTATACACTACTTCGTCTTTTTCTGAAACCCTCGAGGTTTCTTTTCTTGAGCAAGGAGCCCGAGTGCTTCTGAAAGAGTGATTGTGTATACATCAAGAGGGGCTTTGATAGAACGGAAATTTCCATCATGTGCAACATAAGGGCCAAACCGGCCGTTATTTGCAGTTACTTCTTTGCCACTTTCTGGATGGGCGCCAAGTGTTCGTGGGAGCGAAAGATACTGAAGCGCCATAGGTACTGTTACCGTACTTGGGTCAACAGTTTTTGGAATACTCGCCATTTTAGGTTTTTCTGTTTTTTGCCCTCGTTTTTTCTTTTCTGTTTTTTCTGGTTTTGCCCCAAGTTGCACATAAGGACCAAAGCGGCCGATAAGGACAAAAATAGGAAGCCCTGTCTCAGGGTCGGTACCAATTGGTTCATCTTTCTTTATTTCGGTACCATCTATCATAAGTGCTCCATCGCACTCTGGGTAACGATCACAAGAGAGGAATTTTCCGCCACGACCGAGTTTAACCACCATACCACTGCCACATTTTGGACATTTAAACTTTGCATCTGCAATTTCGAGTGTTGTTGCTTTGTCGAGCTTTTCTTTTTCTTTTACTTCTTTTTTGAATGGCGTATAAAACTCTTTGAGTGTTTTTACATACTCTCGATCGCCGTTCGCAATATCATCAAGCTCATCCTCCATCTTTGCGGTGAAGGTGTCTGAAATATATTGCATAAAATTTTGTTCAAGAAATGTTGAAACAACTTCACCAGTATCTGTTGGTTTGAGGGAGCGGTTTATTTTTTCGACATATCCGCGAATTTCAAGTGTTGAGATAATTGATGCATAGGTGGACGGACGACCAATACCTCGAGCTTCGAGTTCTTTGACAAGTCCTGCCTCTGAGTATCTGTTTGGTGGTTCGGTTTGCTTTTCAAGAGCTTCAAATGTGTCGAGCGAAAGTTCATCACCTTCTTTTATTGTAGGGAGCTCTACATCTTCTCCGCGGGCAGCGGTATCAACTGCAAGCCATCCAGGGAAGAGAACACTACTACCTGTTGTAGAAAAATCAGGAATAGTGTCACCGACAACATTTGCAAGCACTCTTGTTTTTAAGAGTTTTGCATCAGCCATTTGAGAAGAGACTGTTCGTTCCCAAATAAGAGCATAGAGCTTTTTTTGCTCATCTGTATTTCCTGCAGTTATTTTTTCTACATGTGTTGGGCGAATTGCTTCGTGTGCTTCTTGAGCGTTTTTTGATTTTGTTTTGTACTGTCTTTGCGCTGCGTACGGTGCGCCATATTTTTTTGTAACTAAATGCTTAATATTTTCCAAAACACCAGCTGAGATAGTTGTTGAATCTGTTCGCATGTAAGAGATATGTCCAGCTTCATAGAGTTTTTGTGCTATTTGCATAGTGCGGGCTGGTGAAAAACCAAGTCGAGAACTTGCTGCTTGTTGAAGTGTTGAGGTGGTAAACGGTGCTTTTGGTGATCGTTTTTGTTCTCCTTCTTTTATTTCTTTTATGTACCAAGGTTTTGATTTTGCTTCCTTTTCTATTTTTTGCACGAGCGCTTTATCTTTTGGTTCTTCTGTACAGGTAAGCAGTATCTGCTCTTTTGTTTTTGTTTGGCACTGTGCTGAAAGTGACCAGTATGTCTCTGGGATAAATGCTTTTATTTCTCGTTCTCGTTCAACAAGGATGCGGAGGGCAGGAGATTGGACGCGCCCCGCAGAGAGCCCGTAGCGAACTTTTTGCCAGATAATGCCAGAGAGGTCATAGCCCACAAGTCGGTCAAGTACTCGGCGAGCTTCTTGGGCTTTTCGAAGATTTGTATCGATAGCTCGAGGATGTTTAAGTGCCTCGCTGATTGCTTCTTTCGTGATTTCATTAAAGGTCACTCGAACAATAGGAGCTTTTACTTTTTTGTCTGCTTTTAAGAGCTCTTCAATATGCCAAGCGATTGCTTCTCCTTCTCGGTCCGGGTCTGTTGCAAGAATTACTTCTTTTGATTTTTCAGCAAGTTTTTGGAGCTCTTCTACAACCTTATCTTTTCCTTTACTGATTTCATAATGTGGAATAAAACCGCCTTCTATATCGATGGCTTTTTTGTTTGATTTCGGGAGATCTCGAATGTGGCCGACTGATGCGCGGACAGTATACGAAGCTCCTTCTTCAGAAAGATACTTTTCAATTGTCTTTGCTTTTGAGGGTGACTCAACGATAAGTAAATTCATACGATGGTTCTGCAAGTAGTACCACGAGTGTGTCTTTTAGGCAACTCGTTCAATAAGTCCGTAGGTTTCTCTGATGAGCCCTTTGATCTCAAGTGTTGAGAATAAAATACCTGCTTCCTGTGCTGAAATACCAAGTAATCCGATGATCTCATCTTTTGTTTTTGGCTCTTTAAGAAGTGCAAGAATCTTTCCTTCGACTTCATTAATAAGGAGATCTTCAACTGGGTGCTCTTTTTCTTCGAAACCGAGCTCTTTTAAAATATCACTGGCGCTGGTAATAGGAACTGCACCGAGGCGTAAAAGCCAGTTTGTTCCTTTTGAAAATTCACTCTCTATATTTCCAGGAACTGCGCATACTATTTTATTGTATTCGGTGCCAAGTCTTGCTGTAATAAGTGCCCCAGATTTTTCTTGTGCTTCAACGACAACAATAATATCAGCAATGCCGGCAACAAGTCTGTTTCTTTGGGGAAATGTCCATGGTGCACCTCGAGTATCTGCCTTGTATTCTGAAATAAGCGCACCTCCACTTAAAAGTATTTCTTTAGCGAGCCCTTTATTAATACTTGGATAGAGCACTTTCCAATCAAGCCCCGAACCAGGGAGTGCAATTGTGGTGAGCCCTACTTCAAGTGCTGTTTTGTGTGCAATAGTATCAAGTCCAACAGCAAGCCCTGAGATAATGACAACATTATACCCCCTGAGTCCTGCAATAAGCTTCTTGCAAACTGAAATACCATATGAAGAACAAGCTCGAGACCCAACAATTGCGATATATTTTTTATGTTTTGCTTGAGTGAGGCTTCCTCGTATAAAAAGCTCTTTTGGTTTTTGTGGTATTTCCAAAAGAGAGGGAAATGTTTTATCAATCTCTAGGGGTTCAATAGGAAAAGGTTCTGTTTTTTCCATAGTATTGAATAATTGTAACACTTTGGTACTATGAAAGGATGCTAGACATTAAATTTATTCGGGAAAACCCTGACCTTATTAAAGAAGCGGCTCGTAAAAAGGCAGTCTCGTTTAATGTTGATGAACTTATCTCCATTGATGACGCTCGACGAAACGCTCTTCTTGCCTTTGAAGAAGCTCGAAGTGAGCAAAACAAACTCTCAGACGAAGTCGCAAAAGCATCTCCAGAAGCAAGGGCTGCTATGGTTGAAGCGCTTAAGCCGCTAAAAGAAAAGGTTCAAAAATTAGAAGAAGAGGTACGGGAAATCACAAAACAGTGGCAGCATCTTATGCTTGAGGTACCAAATGTACCCGATATGTCTGTTCCAGAAGGAAAAGGAGAGGAAGACAATGTCGAAACAAAAGTGTGGGGAGAGCGACCAGCTTTTGGCTTTACTCCAAAAGATCATGTAACACTGATGGAAAATGCAGGAATGGTAGATCTTGAACGAGGAACAAAAGTTGCTGGGTTTCGAGGCTATTTCTTAAAAGGCGATGCGGTACTCCTTCAGTTTGCACTTTGGCAATACTTTTTGAATGGACTTTTAAAAAAAGGTTTTACCCCGCTTTCTGTGCCATCACTGGTGACAAAAAATACACTCTACGGTACAGGCTACCTTCCTCAGGGAGAAGATGATCTCTACCGAACACAGGACGAAGAATATCTTGCTGGTACAGGAGAAGTAGCGACCATGTCATATCATAGTGATGAGGTGCTTGATCAAAAACAGCTTCCAATAAAATATGTCGCTTTTTCTCCTTGCTTTAGAAGGGAAGCAGGAAGTCACGGAAAAGATGTGAAAGGACTTATCCGCGTGCATGAATTTTTTAAACTTGAACAGGTTATTCTTTGTGAAGCAAGCCATGAACAATCTGTTGCTTTTCATGAAGAGCTTACAAAAAATGTTGAAGAGCTTGTGCAGGGACTTGGACTTCATTATCATATTCTGACAAACTGCACTGCCGATATTGGCCTTGGTCAGGTGAAAAAATATGATATTGAGGTATGGATGCCATCCCAAGAGAAGTTCCGTGAGACTCACTCCGCATCGTATTTCCATGATTTTCAAACTCGAAGGCTTAATATTCGTTACAAAGATACAGAGGGCAAGCTTCGCTATGCTCACTCACTTAACAATACACTGGTTGCAACACCTCGCATGCTTGCTTGTGTCATAGAGAACTTTCAACAAGAAGATGGATCTATTCGTGTTCCTGAAGCGCTAAAACCGTATATTGGTAAAGACTTTCTTGGAAAGTAATATGTTTGTATGTACGAGAAGACATACAAAACACAAGTTCTCGGTAAAGACGCTCCGCCAAAGAAATCACCGCGTCGTCTTTGGAAGAAAATACTTGTTGGTGTTCTCGTTCTTGCCATACTCTTTTTCTCTGGCTATCTCATCAAGAGGCCAAAACTTCAGGTAAGCGCTATTGTGGTAACAGGGACAAATGTTCTTGATGAAAAAGAAATAGAAGCAAAAGTTCATACTCTTCTTCAAGGAAAAGTGCTTTGGATCTTTCCTCGTACAAGTATTTTTTTGGTAAGAGAAAGAAAGCTTGAACGGCTACTCCAAGAAAATTTTTCTCGTATAGAAACAGTTTCTGTTGATAGAACAAACTTTCATACACTAAGCATTGCAATCAAAGAGTTTGAACCTGTGTATCTTTGGTGCAGGGATGATATGGAGCAGTGTTACTTTATGGATAAAAATGGCATTGTGTATAGCGAAGCACCAGTTTTCTCAGGTACAGCATATCCAAAAATTTTTTCTGGACGGTCACTTGATACACTCCCTTTTGTTGGCATGACAACAGAGGAAGTAGCGCAAGTTGCGCTTCTCGAAAAGCGATTGAAAGAAATAGGGATCACAGCACGCTCTTTTCATTTTGTGTCAAAGCGGGAACTTGATATAGAATTTCTTCACAACAAAGGAAGCGCGCATCTTTTGATCAATCAAAATGTTGATACTGATACTTCGCTTGAGTATCTTTTTTCTGCACTTCGAACAGAACCTTTTGCTTCGCTCTTTCGAAATCAAAACAAGAAACTCTCTTATATTGATGTTCGATTTTCAAATAAAGTCGTTTACAAGTTTGATGAATAGTATGAATTTTTGGGAAGCAGTAAAACAAAAGAATAAACCTTTCTTTGCGCTTGCGCCTATGGCAGATGTTACTGATCCTGCATTTCGGGTACTCATTGCAAAGTATGGCAAACCTGCCGTGATGTGGACTGAATTTGTCTCTGCAAATGGACTAGCCAGCGCTGGGAGAGAAGCACTAAAGCGAGATTTGGAGTTTTCAGAGGAAGAGCGGCCAATCGTTGCGCAACTCTTCAGTAGTGATCCACATAATATGGAAGTTGCTGCAAAACTCTGTGCCGAGCTTGGTTTTGATGGCATTGATATCAATATGGGATGCCCTGATAAAACAATAGAAAAACAAGGCGCTGGTGCTGCCATGATAAAAACCCCAGAAGTCGCAAGGGCGGTGATTGCTGCTGCAAAGCGAGGCATTCTTGCTGCAGGTAAGAATATTCCGCTTTCTGTAAAAACTCGCATTGGATATTCTGAGCCTCAAATAAAAGAATGGATAGGCTTTCTGCTTAAGCAAGAGATTGCTGCGCTCACGGTTCATGCGCGTACTAGAAAAGAGCTTTCAAAAGTTCCTGCGCACTGGGACATGCTCCGCCAGGTTGTAGCACTTCGAGATCTGCTTTCGCCGAGTACTGTCATTATTGGAAACGGGGATGTTATTTCGCTCCAAGACGGCAAAGAAAAGGCAGCACTTTCTGGTGTTGATGGAGTAATGGTTGGAAGAGCGCTTTTTGGAAACCCTTGGTTATTCGATGAATCCCGTGCTATTGTTGCAACCTTGCCAAAACGGGCTCCGTGGATACTCCGGAAGCTTCCCTTTATAAAAAGATTTTTTGATACAAAAAGAAAAGCAGCAGTCTCTCTGGTAAAACCCATTACCGTAGAAGAACGCTTGAAAACAATGGTAGAGCACGCATTTCTTTTTGAAAAAATGCTAGGTGATATAAAAAACTTCTCTATCATCAAGAAGCATATGAAGGCATATGTAACCGGCTTTCCTGGAGCAAAAGAGCTCCGCAGTGCGCTTATGGAAACAAGATCAGCAAGGGAAGTAGAAGCCCTCGTCACTGCATTTTTGACAAAAATATAAAAAGTGCTATTGTGAAGAAAAACCAGAATCATGAACATAAACAAAAACCTCCTTGTTTTAAGGAGTATCCCCCTTGCTGAGACAGCGCAACTCGAGAACATTAAGAATGTGCGTGCCAATGTGGTAGCACAAGAGAAAAAAATGGAAGCAAAATATGTCGGTATTGTTGCCGACAGCGTGCTTGCCTTAATCCCTAACCAGGAAATCAAGGAAGCGCTGCTTGCTAAATCGGAAGACCAAAAGCCGGTGCTTCACCACTTACTGGAAATAGCCTTACCAGGCTCTGAAGCCCGGGTGAGCAGGTCTAGCCTTCTTTTCACAAAAAGCGGCGACTACAAAGTTGCCGAAGGCTTTGCAAAAAACCTTTGTGCTGTGGTAAGAGATGCTCTTTCTCCCGTGGCAGATTTTAACTGCCATAACCATAAGTCAAATATCACATTTACACTTCGTTTGAAATAAAAGAAGTGTTCCGCCCCTTCAAAAGGGCGGGTTTTTATTTTTTTTGATACAATGCGGTAGTTATATGAAAGATCAGGTCTTGTATAGAAAATATCGCCCTGAAGACTGGAAAGAAGTAGTCGGGCAGGAACATGTGGTAGAGGTACTGACAAACTCTATAGAAAACAACTCTTTTGCCCATGCATACCTCTTTACCGGAAGTCGTGGTACCGGCAAGACTTCTGTTGCGCGGATTTTTGCAAAAGCACTTGGTACAAACCCTGAAGATATTATAGAGATAGATGCGGCTTCAAACAGGGGTATTGATGATATTCGAGCCCTTCGTGAAGCGGTTCGAGCATTTCCATTTTCTTCTGCCTTTAAGGTGTATATCATCGATGAGGTGCATATGCTCACCAAGGAGTCTTTCAATGCACTCCTTAAGACACTTGAAGAGCCTCCTGCCCATGTCATCTTTATTCTTGCGACAACCGAACTTGATAAGGTGCCCGAAACGATTCTTTCTCGCTGTCAAACATTTTCATTTCGAAAACCAACAGAAAAGATTTTAACAAAACTTGTTGAGGATATTGCAAAACGAGAAAAAGTTATGCTCGATAAAGAAGCTGCTGCGCTCATCGCATTTCTTGGAGATGGCTCGTTTCGTGATACTTATGGTCTTCTCCAAAAGAGTATTTCGGCTTCAGTAGATAGAAGTATCAATCGTGAGCTTGTCGAACGAGTAACTGGTGCACCATCGCTCAAGGTTATCTATGGGCTCTATGATGCGCTCATTGCAAAGAATATTGAAAAAGCATACAAAGAACTTGCTCGTGCAGCTGAGCACCATACAGATATGATGCTTCTCGCACAGCTTCTCCTTAACACGATGCGTATGTCACTCATGTACCGTTATGCACCAAGCATGCGAGAGCAAATAGAAGCTGATCATAATGAACAGTATGTAGAGATTATCAAAAGGGGGGCAGTAGAAGGAGCTGAGGCTATTACTTCTCTCAGTGTTCTCTCACTTTTAACTGCAGTAGAACGCATTGCCTATGCTGCAGTTCCTGTACTTCCACTCGAGCTCGCATTTCTTGAAATGACTAGCACAGAAGCTTCCAAAAACACTTAATTTGTGATATAAAAATGGAGCAAATTGCCCGATCGTCTAATGGTAGGACACATGGTTTTGGTCCATGGTATTGAGGTTCGAGTCCTTGTCGGGCAGCTAGTAAGGTAAAATACAATTAATGAATATTTTTAGCGAAGTTGAAAAGTTAAATTTAACAAAAGAAGATTTTGTGGTACTCGGTAGCGGTATACTATCTGCTCTCGGAATTCGTGATGCTGAAGATATCGATTTACTTGTAAGGCCACAGCTATTTGAGAAACTTAAAAATGAAGGTTGGCAATATGAGGTTATAGAAATTGAAGGTAAACCACGAGATATGCTTTCAAAAGGAAATGCTCAAGTATTTAAAGATTTTTGGTGGAAGGATAAGATTCTTTCTCCAGAAGAAGGCATTGCCAAGGCGCAAACTATTAAGGGTATTAATTTCATATCCCTGCAGATTTTGTTGAAATATAAGAAAAGCTCAAATAGAGAAAAGGATGCCAAAGATGTGGTACTCATTGAGGAATACCTTAAAACACACTCTGTATAACTGTTCCAACATCGTACCAAACTGCCAGCAGTTAATTAAAATAAAAAAATGCTGGAACAATAAATTATCCCAGCATTTTGAATGTCTAATTTAAAGAAAAACCAGGCTCCTCCTCGTCGGGGATAGGAATCCATACGCCGTCACCTCGTTTTATTTTTTCATGCGTTGTTATGAAGCTTACCGTGGTTGTTCCTTTGTTAGTTTCGAGGTAGGCCTCAAAAACCGTGCCATAGGATGTGCCCATACCTGATACTTTCCAGTCAGTTTTGAGATAACCTTCGCACCAAAGGTTTTTTACTTCCTGATACGCAATCTTGTCAGAAAACATTTCCTGAGCGGTATAAAACAACAAATTTCGGATCTCATCATTGAGTGGGATACCGGAGAATAAAAGACAATGAATCATTTTTTCTGTTTTTCTTCATTTTAAAACTTATCTACATTTTGTCAATAAAGAGGTTTCAACACAGCAGTTTTTAAAAATGCACAGATCCAGAGAGTTCAGGTGTTAGAATAACAACATGAAAGAAATTATACTCCACAAGCAATGGGTAATCAGAGCTCCTCTACAAGCGGTCTTTGAGATAGTTACTGACTTTGAAAAATTTCCAGAACGGTTTCCAAAAGTTGCAGAGTCGATACAGATTAAAAAGCGAGAGGGAAATTATCTTGAGATGAATGCGATGACTCGATCCTTTGGCAAAGTATTTCCTGTGCAAATGAAAACATATATTCTCCCTGGAAAGGGGTTTGTTTCAGATAATCAAAGCACTAAGTTTGGTACTTCTGGGCATGAAGAGCTCCTTCTCTCAATGCACCCAGAGGGGACTATGGTCAGCTATACCTATAAAGTATCTATCCATAAGTTTTGGCTCAGACTTGTTGCAACCCCTGTGATAAAGTGGTATTCAATGAAATTTTGGGAGAAAGCTGTTATCGCTGAACTTAGAAAAATAGTTGAAAATAAATAAGCTATACTTAGCATTATGCAATTCATATCAAAAAAAGCCTCGTTTGTAATTCTGGGTATTAGTGCTCTTATCTGTGCAAAAGCACTCTTTTCGTTTTTTAACGATCCTGAGGGTACAAATCTTCTTGTCACTGTGGGTATGGCACTTATCATTTTCTTTCTTTCTCTCACTCCATATTTATTTCGTTTACAAATTTCTGAGTTCAAAAAGTTTTTAGTTGCGATACTTGCACAAGGAGCTCTTGTTGTGCTCTTTTATTTTTTACTAAAATAACAAATGAAGATATACAAAAATATAGGTGAATATATAAAAAAT
Source organism: uncultured Candidatus Saccharibacteria bacterium (assembly GCA_964408305.1). Lineage (GTDB taxonomy): Bacteria > Patescibacteriota > Minisyncoccia > Phycocordibacterales > UBA9973 > UBA4124. Next base: position 497 of record CAYOYW010000018.1, on the reverse strand, counting down.
GCTCCAAAAGAGACTGCTCCGAAACTAAAAGAAATGAGATCTCTTGTACAAAAGCTTGTACCAAAAGGGGAGGAGGTTATTGCGTATGGGATACCCACGATAAAGCTTGGTGATAAAAACTTTCTTCACTTTGCTGCGATGAAAGGACATCTTGGTTTTTACCCAACTCCCTCAGGAATTCGTCCTTTTGAAAAGGAACTTATACAAAAAGGAATATCTTTTTCAAAAGGGTGTATTCGGTTTCCTTATGATAAGCCACTTCCTCTTTCCCTTATTAAAAAAATAATCACTTTTCGCTTAAGAGAAGAAAAGCAACATAAATAAAAAACCAGCACTTTGTGTGCTGGTGGTATTGTGTGGCGCACTAGGCAACCTTTTGCTCAAGTGCGATATCGTCTTTCATTGGTATCTCCTTGGCGTTTCCTTTGTTCGGATACAGTTTTTTGTGGTTGATGAAATGGCGTCTTGTTTTGGTGTTTGTTTTTGGCCTTTTTGAG
>CAYOYW010000017.1:0-19233 GCA_964408305.1 uncultured Candidatus Saccharibacteria bacterium | reverse complement strand
GAGCCAATGATCGGGATTGAACCGATGACCTCGCCCTTACCATGGGCGTGCTCTACCAACTGAGCTACATTGGCTAGCAAGGAGTATGCACAAACGAGTTTGCACAATATCCGAGCGACACCAATGGAGCGCTGGCTACACTGGCATTGCGTATCAAAGATACCACAAAATAAACCCTTCGAGAAGATTTAGACAAAGGTAAGTGCAATCCCCGTCTTTGAGCCTCGCCCAGTACGACCAATACGGTGAATATAGGTATCGTAGGTTGAAGGAACATCATAATTGATAACATGCGAAACATCAGGAATATCGATACCTCGTGCAGCAACATCGGTTGCAACAATAACTTGGATCATACCCTTTGAGAGGCCTTCAACCGCTCTGTTTCGCTCTCGCACACGCATATCACCATGGAGCCCAGAAGCTTTGAAGCCGCGAGCACGGAGATCACGCGCGAGTTCGTCTACATGGCGTTTTGTTTCTCGGAAAATGATAACTTTTGTTGTTTCTGGTTTAATCAAAATATCGTGGAGCGCATCAATTTTCTTTTCTCGAGGCACTTTTATAATATCTTGTTCTACTGAACTTGCTGTATCTCGAGTTTTTACCGATATGGTTTGTGGATCGGTAAGAAAGTTTGAGCAGAGCTTTTTAATCTCAGGAGGAAATGTCGCAGAGAAAAACATTCCCTGTCGCTCTGTCGGCATAAGTCCGAGGATGTATTTCATATCATCAATAAATCCCATATCGAGCATACGATCAGCTTCGTCGAGCACGATGGTTTCAACTTTTGCCATATCAATCTTTTTTCGCTCAATCAAATCTTTTACTCGTCCTGGTGTTCCAACAATAAGCTGTACACCTCGCTCAAGTTCACGAATTTGCTTCATGATAGGAAGCCCTCCTACCGCAGCAACACTAAAGAGTCGCATACCGAAAGCAAACTGAATAAACTCCTGCTGCACCTGCTGTGCAAGCTCTCTCGTTGGGGCAAGCACCATAGCAGTATGTTTTGGACTTTTCATGAGTGTATTGATAATAGGAATAAGAAAAGCAGCGGTTTTTCCTGTACCAGTACTTGCAATACCAATGATATCTTTACCAGAAAGTGCTACAGGAATAGCTTGGTCTTGAATTGGCGATGGAGCAATAAAGTTTTTTCGTGCAAGATTTCTCCCAAGCTGTTCATGGATTTGAAAATCAGAAAAAGTATGTGTTGGCACATATTGTGCTTCTTCTGTAACGATGGATTTATTTATAAAGAGAGACTCATTGATATAGTCTTTCTTTGGCCCTCTACGAGAAGTGCCACGAGTTGGTCGAAACGGTCCTCCTCGACGAGTACCACCAAATGAGCCTCCGCGAGAACCAAAAGGTTTTCGAAACGAAAAGCTTGATCCCTGAGAAGAAGCCCCTGGTCTTGAAAATGAGTGCGAACTACCACCTCGAGAAAAACGAGATGAGCTTGGTTTTCGAGACGAAAACCCTGTTCGTGGATTAGTGCCTCCACGAGAAGCTGGTTTATATGTATTCATTATTTGTCTTATTTCCCACCGTGTCAGTCTGACGCCGTGGTCAATAACACAAGTAGATTATTACTATAGGGCTATAATAATACAAAAGACTGTTTTAGTCAATACTTTCTTTGTAGCGCGATCGGCGGGACTTGAACCCGTAACCTCCCGCGTGACAGGCGGGTGCTCTAACCAGTTGAGCTACGACCGCAACTTTTGTTGCTCTGCGATTGTACCGTAGTACCTCGCATTGTGTCGAGGGAGAGATTTGAACTCTCGACCTTAGCGTTATGAATGCTACGCTCTAACCAACTGAGCTACCCCGACAAGCGAGGAGCACAACTTACAGCTTGCTGTAAGATTGTGTCCGAGCGAAGTCGGGGAAGCTTTGCTCACGCCGACAATACCCGCCAAATTTGGTTATCTTTGGCTTAAAAAATATAGCACATTATAACCTTTTTTCAAGAATAGGTTTCTAAAAATGTTGTTGCGGGGCCCTGAATCGAACAGGGGCCTCAAGGTTATGAGCCTTGCGAGATACCTCTTCTCTACCCCGCGATGTAAGAGCAATAATACAAGATATTTGCTTTTCTTGCAAACTATTCAATTACTTCGAGATCTCTAAAAACAATCTCAAAATACGAGAGCACACGGCGAGCCTCCGGCATAGTAAGGATAAAGTCAGCACCATCATGTGCAATACGGTTACGAACTTTGTGAGCCTCCCATGCAATCTGTATTGAAGGAAGTTTTTCCGGAGTAATTTGTTTAAATTTGTCACTCAGCGTATCTCCAAAGTATCCTTTTTGGTCGAGTACTTTGTCGAGATAAATATCAGCCTCAATAATTGCGAGCCGCCACTCACTTGGATTATCTGAGAGTAGTTTTGCTCGAATAGCGTTCCATGTCTCATTTACCTTTGTAGCACTGTGAGCAACGAGCTGGCTGTCTGCCCCGGCTGCTGGAAGTATTTCTTTCTCAGGTATGACTTTCTTTGTATCTTCCTGTTTGATCTCGTAGAGACGAACAAGGCAGTAAAGAATAATAGTGATAAGCAGTATCACGAGTATCGTAGCAAAAAATTTTAACGCATAAAAAACTCTTCCAAACGCATCAGGGTCTGAAATACTACCACCAAAAAGAAAATGGAAAAAACGAGCAAGAGCTCTGTATACCAAAAAGAATATATATTCAACATTAAGAAATACTGGATTTGGTAGCTGTGTTTCCACGATATCTTATTATCGCATATTTTCTCGCACTTCTTCCACTAGTCTTCCAAGGGCAAAGAGCTTCTCTTCTCCAAATCGTGGCCCAATAAATTGCACCCCAAGCGGAAGCCCTTCTTTTGTTACCCCTGATGGTACAGAGAGTGCTGGGTGTTGTGCAATGTTTGCTGGCACAGTAAAAAGGTCTGCGAGATACATAGCAACCGGATCGCCAGATTTTTCCCCTATTTTAAATGCGGGTGTTGGTGTTGTCGGGGTAAAGACAGCATCATAGTCTTTGAGTACTGTTTCGAGCTCTTTTCGAATCACTTCTCGAAGCGCTACTGCTTTGTTGTAGTAAGCATCATAGTAGCCATGAGAGAGTACATAGGTACCAAGGAGTATTCGTCGTCGAACCTCTTTTCCAAAGAGTGCTCCGCGAGTTTTTTCATACATTGCTTTCACAGAGTCGTTACTAACCCTATCTCCATAACGAACCCCCTCAAGACGAGCGAGGTTTGAAGAAACTTCTGCCGGCATAAGAATGTAGTACACAGCAAGTGCGTCGCCAAAGTGAGGGAGAGCAACCTCTTGAAACTCATATCCTTTTTTTTCAAGGGCTTCCTTAGTTGCAAAAAAGTTTTCTTTTACCGATTCGTCAATACCTCCTTGATCAAAAATACCTTTTGGAATTGCTATTTTTTTCTTTAACAATACATCGGGGTGTCGACTTTCTTCTTTTATTGATGTCGCATCCCTTGGTTCAGATAGAGCAATTGTTTTATAAAGTATTTCTGCATCAGTAACAGTTTTTGTCATCGGCCCAATAACATCAAGGGAACTTCCCATCGCAATAAGTCCGTGACGAGAAACAGTGCCATAGGTTGGAAGGAGTCCGACAATACCACAAAATGCAGCAGGTTGCCGAATAGACCCTCCTGTATCAGAGCCAAGTGCAAGTGGAACAATACCAGAGAGCACCGCAGCAGCAGAACCTCCAGAAGAGCCTCCTGGGACTCGAGATTCATCGAGTGGATGCTTCGTTACACCATAGGCTGAATTTTCAGTTGAAGATCCCATAGCACCATCATCCATATTCGTTCGAGCAATAATAATTGCGCCTTTTTCTTTAAGCGCAGAAACAACCGTTGAATCATATGCGGCGATATGATGCTCAAGCATTTTTGAACAGGCACCAGCAATATGCCCAGCAAACATAATATTATCCTTGAGTACAATAGGAATACCAGTTAAGGTTGATGCTTTTCCTTCTTTAAAAAGAGTTTCAGCATAGGCTATCTGCTCATCAATATCAGAAAATACTTCACGAAAAATATTACGAGTGTCTGCTTTTGCTTTCTCTACCGCAATAGAAACAAGTGTGCGAACAGAAAGTGATCCGTTTTTTAATTGTGCATGTAATTCTTCAATCATATTATTCTCCAAGCACTTTTGGCACTTCTACAAAGCCGTCTTTATGCATCGGCGCAGCTTCAACAAGGTCATACACACTGCCAAGCGGCATAACAATATCTTCACGCGTAACATTTTTATTTGTCAGTTCCTTTTCAGGATTCATATTAATCGAAACTTTTTGTACTGTGTCAATAAAGCCAACGATATTACTAATATCCTTTGCGAGCTGCTCTTTTTCTGCCTCAGGAACTTCAAGGCGAGCAAGATATGCCAAGTGGTCAAGTGTTTTCTGGTCGATCATGGGTCAAATATAGCAGATTTTATACCATCTTCAAAAAGTCTTTTTCCAATAAAATTTTTACTTGAAACTTCTTTGCATCATCAAGCTTCGACCCAGGACTCTCTCCGATAAGTAGATAATCTGTCTTTGGCGAAACACTACTTGATATCTTTCCCCCATTATTTTGAATTATCCTTTTTGCTTCTTCGCGAGAAAGTGTTTCGAGTGTTCCGGTAAGCACAAAAGTTTTTCCTTCAAAGATACCTCCTTTTTTTACCAAAACACTAACAGGGGCAACACCGTTTTTAAACAACTTCTTTATGAGATGGTTTCCAAAAGTGCTTTTTGTGAATGCTAAAATGCTCTCCGCTACCGCCTCACCAATATTTTCAATACTATCGAGATCAGAAGCCTTAGCATTCCAAAATGCATCAAATGTCTTAAAGTGAAGAGCCAGATCTCGTGCTGTCTGCTCTCCAACATGAGCGATACCAAGCGCTGCAATAAAACGATCAAGTGGAGGGTTTTTCTTAGAGGCGATTTCTGTAACAATATTCTCAGCGCTCTTTGCACCAAAACGCTCAAGTCCGGAAAGGTCTGACTTTTCAAGTGCAAAAAGATCTGCAGCATCAGAGATAAGTCCTTCGTCTTGGAGCCGTTCTATTATTTTTGGTCCAACTTCATAAATTTCCATTACTCGAACAAAGTGCACAAGGTTTCTCGTTTCTTTTGCGGGACAATTTCTATTCTCACAATAATAACCGACAGTTGCAGCTCCACTTACACCAACTCTTTGAGAAATTTTTTCTCCACACTCAGGGCAAACTTTTGGCATTTCAAAAATCATTGCCTTTTGTGGTCTCAGATTTCTTAAAACCTCTACCACTTCTGGGATAACATCTCCGGCTTTTTGAATAACCACTGTATCACCAACTCGAACATCAAGCCTGCGTATCTGCTCAATATTATGGAGCGTTGCTTTCGACACTGTCGAACCAGCAACAAGTGTGGGAACAAAATGCGCAAGAGGTGTCAGTATCCCTGTACGACCAACTTGTACAGAAATGTTGAGTACTTTTGTTGTTACTTGCTCAGCTGGATATTTATAGGCAAGTGCATACCGAGGAGCCTTCCCCACAACACCGAGCGCTTGGTGCAGGTTGAGCTGGTTTACCTGGATGACAATCCCATCAGTACCGTAGTCGAGTGTATCTTTCTTTGGGGTAAAGCTAGTAATAAATGCTTTTACTTCAGAAAGTGTTCGAGCAAGCGTTTCAAAAGGAGCAACAGGGAAACCACTGGAGCGAAGGTACTCATGTTCTTCACTGTGCCGGCTAAAGGCTCTTTCATCACATTGCGCAATATCCCAAGCAAAAAAATCAAGACTTCGTTCTTTTGTAAGTTTCGGATCAAGTTGTCTGACACTACCAGCAGCTGCATTTCTCGTATTTGCAAGAAGCGCTTTACCTCGCTTCTCATATCTTGTATTAAGTTTTTTGAGTGTTGATTTTGCCATAACAATTTCTCCCCGTACCTCAAAAATACCTTTATGGTTGCCAGGAAGAACAAGCGGAATAGAGGGAATTGTTTTTACATTTTGTGTAATATCCTCCCCAAGAGAACCATCACCTCTGGTAACCGCAGCGGTAAGCACTCCATCTCTATAGATAAGCGAGCATGCAAGCCCATCCATTTTGAGTTCACAAAAATATTCAAAATCTGCACGAGGAGCAAGTTTCTGTATGCGAGCTTGCCAGTCATCAATTTCTTCAAAAGAAAAAGCATCGTTTAAAGAAAGCATTTTTGTTTTATGTGCTTTTTTTTCAAATGCAGGAAGTGGCTTTCCTCCAACTCTATAAATAATGAAATTAGGGTCAGCATATTGTGGGTATGCTTTATCCAACTGTTTTAGTTCTCTAACGAGAGAGTCATATACTTCATCAGAAACCAGCGGTGCATCTGCTTCGTAGTACGCCTTTGCATATCCTTCTATCTCTTTCCTGAGAAGTTTAATTTCTTTTTCCGTAACAGCTTTTTGCTTCATATCTTCTAGTACCGAACCTCGAGCAATCGCTCAACCTGGCGCGGACTTGGTGTACAGATATTATACCCACGACCCTGGACTAGGCTAAAGCCAGGAGTTGTTGCCTTATCAAAAACAATAGAAGAGCACGGCATCGCACCCCCAAGAACCTGCTGCGCATAGACAAAATAGTCTGCATAACTCTCTGTCGGTAAGAGTGAAAAAGTATCATTTCCACAAAAAATTTCTGGTGGAACACTCCCTGTACTCGAACCTGCAGGAAACTCGTTAAGAGAGGTATCGTGATACAGTCCACACTCAACAGCAGTATCAGCTTCATAAAAAGAGATTTGAGAATCTTTTGCGAGACTTGAGAGAATTGTTTGCTTGAAAGTAAGATTTGAAATACTGATTGCAATAGAAAGAATGAGTGTTATAACAAGCACTGTAAAGAGCATTGCAAAACCTTTCTTCTTTTTTTGTGTTGGTATTAACATCATACTATTGCTTCCAGTTTGTAATAAGCATTGATTGAGAGATTGTTTTTGCTGTTGCACCATTTAACCATGTAATACTTGCGCTTACGATAACTTGATCTGGGGATTTAGTTGAAGGCTCTATTTTTATTCTTCGAACAAAACTGGTCGTAAACGGTTGGCTTGGTCCTGGGGTAAATGGGTACGAAGTACTATAGCCATAAAACCCTTCGTCAGGATAATAGATAACATTTGGACACCCTCCTCCCTGGCACTCCTTTATATGGGGGCCAGTTGTATAAGGATCAACATAGCAACCGCTTGAACTAAAACATCCATCAACACCTGTTCCAGTCGTATTTCCTGCAGTATCAACAGAAAGCACTGTGTTTTTCCAATCATCCCAGGTAAGCCCTTGGTTGAAAGAAGTATCTCTTGTGTTTCTTATATACTCAAGGGATTCTTGCATAAGGTTATTTGCAACAATTTGGTTTCGGGCATACCTGACTGAAAAGAATCCCCCTGCAGCAAGCGAAAGAAGTGCTCCAATAGAGAGCGTCAAAATAAGTATCGCAATCAGTGTTTCTATTAAAGTAAATCCTTGTTGTTTTTTCATATTATTCTGCTGCTCGCTGAGAAACATATGTTTGTACAGCAAAAGGTGCAGTGTCCTCGCCGACTGTTGCAACTCCTCGAGCAAAAATCATAACAGATGGCTGCGTTTGATCGGTTGTCTCTGCTCCATCAACATAAAAAGAAAGCTCTTGCACATCTATTTCAGGAGCAGTGATCGCGATCCAGTTTGTCCAAACACCACCTTCTTGAAATCTTTTTTGAATTGTTCCTGTCCCATCAGCATTTGTTCCGAGTTGAAACTCAACAAGACCAAAAGAGCCCAGTGTTGCATCAACAAGTAGTGCAGAACTTGGTCTCTGATCTCTAAATGGACAGCTTGGATTCCCTGTTCCAGAAACCCCTCCACAAGTGACCGCATTTCCTGTTCTAATCGTTCGAGACATTGCTTCAAGAGAAAAGTTAAGATTATCAATAACGCTTCTCATTGCTTGCACTTTCCGAGAGGCGCTGTTGACCGTATAGAGAGAACCAACAGCAGCAAGCACTACAATCAAAAAGAGCATGAGGGAGACCATGAGCTCAACAAGAGTAAACCCTCCCTGTCGCCGATACTTTCTTTTTTTATGTGCCGAGAAAAAGTATTTCATATTACTTTACACTGATTTGCCCAGTATTCCACACTGATACTGTTCGACGAGTTCCCTGTGCTGATTCAAGTACAACATCAAGGTAAGAAATAGTCGTACTACTACAGCGAGCAGAAAAATCAGTCTTATAACAGATAATAGCATCAGGAGATGGACGATGAAAAGAAACATCAAATGATCCTGTTGAGACACACCCTGTTGCGTCAGAACAAAGTGAGACGATTGAATCAGCACTACCAATACTATAGCTCTCAAGACATTCATCTCCGGCGCTTGGGGTGCCACAAGTAGCTCCAGCGTCATACTGCTTGTTTGGCGAGCCGGTGTTCGGGTCAATAGCATCCACAAAAAGAATGAACTTCTTTTTGTTTGGTTCATATTGACCACCATTAGCATCTAAAGAAAAACTTATACCGTAAGCTGGATAGCTTTGGGGACCTCCTCCGAGCGTAGAAATACCCTGTACACTTGTTGCATAGGTTTGTGCTTTTCGAATCGTGAGGGCGAGATCTTGAGAAAGGTTTCGGATAGAAACATTAGTACTAAAATTTGAGTAGTTAAAAAGAAGCACTGAAGAGACAAGTGCAAAAATGGCAATCACGACAACGAGCTCAACGAGTGTAACGCCTCTTTGTCTAAGGAAAGAAAATTGTTTTTTATTTATGGCCATAGAGGAAATAGTGTTGACATACTAACGCCGCATACCCCCACTAAAAAGAGTGCCGCGAGGAGGAATGGCGCAAATGGTATTTCACTTTTCATGCCATATGACTTAGAAAGCGCAATAAGGAAAACACCGACAATTGCCCCCATCCAAAAAGAAAGAAGAAAGACAGTAAAGGCCCCCATGAGGCCAACAAGCCAACCAATGCCAAGAGCAAGTTTTATATCACCAAACCCCATCAATCGACCTTTTGAAAAGAACCAGAGAAAGAAAAAAGGTGCGGCAAGGAGGAAGCCTGCGAGTAGATACGGGTACACAAAAAAACCTGGTACTGTTGCTGTTTTCCAAACAATTGAAGCAAAGGAAAGAATAATAAACGGATAGACAATTTTATCTGGAATAATTTTATGTCGAAGATCATACACAGTAATAATAACAAGGAGCGCTGCAAGGATACTTGTGAAGATAAATGTTATCCAGGCGATTGTCGAAAAATCTCCAGTAATGACTATTTTTGTATAGAGAAAAGTAAAAAGAAGGCCTGTCAAAAGTTCGATGAGTGGATACTGAAAAGAAATAGTGGTATTACAAGAACGACATTTTCCTTTTTGGAAAAGAAAAGAGAAAACAGGAATCAATTCATACCAAGAAAGCGTCGTATTACAGCGAGGGCATTTTGATCGTCCATGAAGCGCGCTACGACCAGTATTGAGTCGCAAAATCACTACATTCAAAAAACTACCAACAATAAGTCCAAAACCAAAAATAAGTAGTGGTAAAAAAACCATATCTCTAGTGTAACATAGCAAAAACAAAAAATCGGCATACAGCCGATTTTTTGTTTTCTTTCTTTACAAGAAGATTATGATCCGCAGGTAACTGAAGAAGCAGTAAGTGTGGTTGCTTCTGCACTCTTTCCTGTTGAGTCAACACACCATCCTGAACTTGCTGTTGCAGGGCTCTTGAGAGAAACAATAGCAGCCCATCCAGATGCACTGTCATGACAAACTGCATTTCCTGCAGCTGTTCCAGCAGATCCGTATACGAATGCTTGTGCATCAGCACCAACTGTTGCTGAAGAAGAAAGCTTTTGAGCAGCACCGAGCACCATAGCAGAAATGTTGTTGGTACCAGCAGTACAAACAGCATCATATGTTGTTCCAGCATCATAGAAGAGCTCAGCTTGCGCACGAGCATTTGCTAGGTTTGCCTTAATTGCTGCATCAGCTCCCTTGTTTCGAGCAGAGTTAAGAGAAGCGAGCACTACAGAAGCAAGGATACCAATGATTGCAATCACCACAAGGAGTTCAATCAAAGTGAAACCGCTTTTAAAATTCTTTTTCATATATTAGAAACTTTTTACTTTTTTGAAAATTTAATAATCGATTATTACAAATTCGCTTTGTAATACAATAAGTATATCATAGGAACTAACAAGAAAAGCAAGTGGATTACTGAATACCGCCAGCAATGTTATAAATAGGAACAAGGACTGAGACAAGAAGAAGTCCGACACCAAGACCAAGTGAAATAATCATAAATGGCTCAATAAGACCAACAAGGGTATCTACTGCTTCATCAACCTCTCTTTTATAAAACTTCGCAAGCATTTTTAAAATTTGTCCAAGAGAACCAGTTTCCTCTCCAACTCGAATAATCTGTGGCATTATTTTTGGAATTTCAGTATGAATCTCAAAGGCTTGAGATAAACTTTTACCTGCCTTTACTGACTCCATTGTCTGAGCCAAAATCGCTTGATACCGTTTATTTCCAACAACATTACTCGTAATTTCAATTGCTCGAACAATTGGTATACCTGCTGAGAGCATTGTGTCCATGTTATCTGCAATTCGAGCAAGATATACTTTTTTGAAAAGGTTACCAATAATAGGTGTACTGAGTTTAGCATCATCGAGAATTTGCTTTCCTTTAGCAGTTCTTGTGAGATGAATAAGGTATCCAACGAATACGGCAACAAAAATAAGGAAAAAAAGTCCATAGTTAACTAAAAAATCACTTACCCAAAGTACGATTCTCGTATAGATTGGAATTTCTTGTCCACTCTCAAGAATAATCGCCGAAAGTTTTGGGACAACAACGGTAAACATAAGCACCATCACCACAATAAAGATACTGATGACAAAGGCTGGGTAGACAAGTGCATGCTTTGTTTTTGAGGTAAGTGCGTATTGCCTATCGAGATAATCGGCAAGATATGAAAAAACCTGTGTGAGTTTACCAGATTCCTCACCAGCCTTTACCATATTCACATAAAAGTCAGAAAAGATATCAGGATGCTTTGCAAGTGCACCAGCAATAGAAGAACCCGCCTGAAGATCAGAGGAGATCTGATTCATCTTACGAGAAAGCAACTTATTTTCTGTATTTGCACCAAGGAGAGTAAAGGCTTTGAGTGCAGAGACTTGTGCTTCAAAGAGTGTCGACATTTGCCGTGAGAGAATCACAACCTCTTTCATTGGTACTTTTTCAAAAAGACTAATTTGAAACCATTTTTTTGATTCTTCCTCACTTTTTACCGAAGTCACAATGAGTCCTCTTCTTTGAAGACCAGTAATAGCAAGATCTCGATTGACTGCTTCTATCAACCCTTCTCTTTTCTCTCCCTTATCAGTGACTGCAGTGTATCGAAAATTCATAGTATTATAAGAGTCGCTCTAAATTCTTAGGATTGAGTGAGTACGCAAATGCATTCTCAACAGTGATCTCACCCTTTCTGACAAGCTCAACAAGCGATCGGTTCATGTCGATCATTCCCTGTTCGAAGCCTGTTTCAATAACAGTGTCTATCTCATGTGTTCTTCTTTCTCGAATAAGATTTGCAACAGCATTATTATTAATCATGAGCTCATATGCTGGAATACGCCCGCCGGAAATACGAGGAATCAATCGCTGTGAAAATACTCCAAGGAGCGAAGATGCGAGCTGAATACGGATTTGGTCTTGCTGCCCGGCAGGAAATGAGTCGATAATACGATCAATTGTTTGAGATGCGTTGTTTGTATGAAGTGTTGAAAGCACGAGGTGACCAGTCTCCGCAGCAGTTACTGCCGTTCCGATCGTGTCAATATTTCTCATTTCGCCAATAAGAATAGCATTTACATCCTGACGAAATGCGCTCTTGAGTGCATCAGAGAAATCATCGGTATCAATTCCGACTTCTCGTTGATCAATGATTGATTTACCTTGCTCATACACATACTCAATTGGATCTTCTACGGTCAAAATGTGTGCTTGTCGTTCTTGATTAATAATATTGACCATTGCTGCCATTGTTGCACTTTTTCCTTGTCCGACAGGTCCAACAACAAGAAAGAACCCCTGTCGCTTTCGAGCAAAATCAGCAAGAACAGTTGGAAGATTGAGTTCTTCAAGGCTTTTTACATGTGGAATAAGGCGAAGCGCCATCACAAACTTACCCTGTTGCACAAACGCATTTCCTCGAAGTCTCACTCCTGGCTTGTAATCATACGAAAAGTCGAGATCATGATTTGAAATAAAAACATTATAATGTTCAGGCGAGAGAATTGCCTTAAGTATCCCTTCCATATCAGCTTGCGTTAACTCTGGTCGAGTCATCAAAAAGATAAGTTCTCCATTTACTCTAATAGAAGGAAATCTTCCAGCAGAAAGGTGAAGATCTGAACCATCTTCTGTTATCAAAGTTTCTATAAGTTCTTCAAATGTTTTTTTATACTCCATGTTCTTTCAAAACCTTATTAACATGCTCAACGACTTCACTTGGGGTACTATTTGCCTTCACAATATAACTTGCAGCGCCAAGGCTTTTTCCTCGTGCAATGTCTTGCTCTTGCCCAAGGTTTGAGAGATAGATCTTAAGTGTTTTTGGAATAAGATTTTCTTTATTAATCATTTCGAGCATTTCAAAGCCATCAATTGTTGGCATAACAACATCAAAAAGACATACTGCAGGAACTAATCCTCCTCGAAGTTTTTCAAGAACATCATTTGCTGAAGTAGCGGTTTCCACATCAAAACCTGCTTGCGTAAAACGCAGCGCATACATATCAAGTAAGAAAGAGTCATCATCAACAATAAGTATTTTCTTTTTTTGTGATTCTTGCTCCATGGTCACTTTAGTATACCGCTTCTTTATCAAGCTGGCTAATTAAATGAGTAGACTTCCTGTGTCATGATACTACCTTTAAGTGCTTTGATGAGAGCATCTTCCCTCAGTGTCAGCATTCCTTTGCTTCGGCAGAGTTTATAGAGCTCGGGCTCAACAGGGTTTTTCAAAATGAGCTCTTGAACATCTTTATCAACAAGGAACATCTCGAAAATAGCAACCCGCCCTCTAAGCCCCGAAGGGGTATCACTTGTTGGTTTTACTTCAAACATAGTATCTGGGAGATTGAGCTTGTCGAGATATTTTTTATCCAAATCACTAAACTGCTTCTTGATCATCTCTTTTGTAATGTTATCCATTGGCACTTTATGAAGTGCCTCAGGGACAACACGACGAACAAGTCGCTGTGCCATCGCAAGAATAAGTGTTGGAGCAATAAGATAAGGATCAACTCCCATATCAACAAGACGAGGTACGATACCGATAGCTGAGTTTGTATGGATAGTTGAGAGCACAAGGTGTCCCGTAAGTGCTGCCTGTATAGCAAGCTGAGCTGTTTCTTTGTCTCGAATCTCCCCCACCATGATAATGTTTGGGTCTTGTCGGAGAATGGATCGAAGTCCCACCGAGAAGGTATAACCTATTTCAGGCATTACCTGTGACTGACTAACACCTGGTATCTGATATTCAACAGGATCTTCGAGAGAGACAACATTACTACCGTCTTTATCAACCTCATTTAACATTGAGTACAGTGTGGTGCTTTTTCCAGAACCAGTTGGTCCTGACATAAGAATAAGCCCATAAGGTCTACTGATGGCCTCCCTAATCATTGCGAGGTGCTCTGGAGTAAAATCAAGATCCTCAAGAGATTTCACCCCTCGCTCCGAATCAAGAATACGCATCACGACCTTTTCTCCGTAATATGCAGGAAAAGTGGAAACACGAAATTCTATTTTTCGATTATCAATAAGTTTAGCAAAGCTTCCATCTTGTGGTTTGCGTTTTTCATCAAGACGAAGCTTTGACATGATCTTGATGCGAGCAACAATACCATCAAATGAAGTAATTGGGAGCAGAAGGGTGCGGTGCAAAATGCCGTCAATACGATAACGGACTTGGACTTTTTCTCCTGTATTTTCAATGTGAATATCAGACGCATTTCCTTCAACGGCGTGATCAATAATAACATCAACGATTTTAATAATTGGTGCGTCTTCAACAATCTTTCCTTCTCCTTCTTTTTGTTTTTGTTCTAGCGGTGTTGGAGTTTCTTTCTTTGTTGAGAGTGTCAGGTCGTGCTCAAGTTCTTTATTAAGATCAACAACTGCCTTATCAACATCTTCAGAAAGTGCCTTATAGTTCTCAAGAAGACTAATGAAGTCGCTATATGAAATAAGAAAAACCTTAAAAGGAACACCGAGTTTTACTGACATAAACTGGAGCGCATTCATGCTTTCCATATTTTCTGGCTCAGTAACGCCAACCGAAAGTACCCCTTCAGCAAAACCAATTGGTACAAACTTATAGTGCCGAGCAGCATCTTCTGGAATATATTTGAGCACATCATAAGTAATCTGATGCGCAGCTGCTTTTTGATAAGGAATCTTATAAAAACTTGCTTTTGCAGCAGTTACTGCGTCTTCAGAAAGCCCTGTTGCAAGCAGTGCCTGAGTTATATTTCCTTCAAATTTAGTATCAAGTTCAGCAAGAACGCGATTGTATTGAAGCTCGTTGATGATATTTTGTGACAACAAGAAATCTAGAAACATAATGATGTAAACCTCTTATCGTTTAGTTGTAAAAGAGGTTATATTGCCAGTTGCCGTTGTTGAGCCATGGACAGCAACAGCTCGAACATAGTATGTTGTTTCTGGATCAAGTCCTTGCACTGTTATAAGCGTTGTTCCGCTTTTAGTAACCGTAAGTGGATCGGTTGCATTACCAAATGTATCACTAATACCATACTCAAAAACAATAGAAGTAGGGTTTTTATCTGACACTGAAAGCTGTGCTCCAAATTCAGCAGAGCTCTTTGTAACCTTTCCTGCCTGGAGTGTTTGAATGGAAAGATCGAGCGGCATATCACCGGTTGACAGATCGGTACCAACAGGAGCAAACGGATTTATTCTTCCAACAATATCAGAGCCAAGCGATATCGGAAAATCTCGAAGCATACGGTATGCTCTATTTTCAAAAAGAGAAGTGTCGATAGAAATACGACTAATGTTTGAAAGAAGTGTTGAAAATTCATCGTTTGATTGCTTTTGAGTACCAGAAGAAACAGGAAGCGGAATCGTACTCGTATCAGAGACGATAGGGCTTTTTTTTGTTTGTTGAGGTGTTGGTTTATTTTTTGAACCAGTCAAAAAAGTTGATGCGAGGATAATTGCAGCAAGTGCGAGAGCGGCTATTGCTAAATATTTTACGCGTTTACTCATACTATTTTTTTAACCAATAGGTTTTTAAAACGACCGTGTATTTAATACTGTCAGCAAGTGCCTTGTCAGGATTTGCTATCTGAGCAAAATTTACTGAACTAATGTCAACAAGGCGAAGGTTTTGCTCAAGGTCTGAAATGAATGAAAGAAAGTTCTTATACTGTCCACTTGTTTCAAAAGAAATTTGGAAATCCCCATAAGGTCGCTGAGCACCAGGCGCTTGATCTGCCTTTGTCTGGTCTCCTTTTGTACTATCATATTGAACATTTCGAAGAGAAGAAAGCCCATTTTTTGTTGCAAGAGCATCAAGCTGAATAATAAGTCGAATATTATCAACACTATCGGGCAAAAGCGTTTTGAGATTATCAAGATCTGCTTTTGGAATACTGTTATAACGGGCAATGAGATCTTCTCGAGAGAGTTTGAGTCTCTGCGCTGTTGCAAGTCTTGTGTTGTAGCTTGCAACATCAGCACGCATTGTTTGCACTACTCGATATCGAGGTATGACAAAAATACTAAAGACTGCGATTGCTGCTGCGATTAATAATAGTAATGAAATATATCTCATAATTATTGTCCTTGGTTTTGCAATGACGGCACACTTGCCTGTGCTCCTGTCATTGTATCAATAAAAGTCTGATATGAGAGATCTGCCATAGCAACAGAGAATGCGAGCTTAAAATTGATAGTCTTTGTCTTATCATCAACAGTAAGGTTTGAAAAAACAGGGTTTTTAATAAGCCTATTTGTTGAAAAAGCATCAGACTGAAGCGCAATTGTTGCATAATTTTTTGCAGAACCAGTAAGCTCAACCAGCACAAGGGGTTGTGCCTTATTTGATGGATCAGTTTTTATGCTATAAGAAAAATCCTTGTACTGCACTGATCTTAAGGTTGAGGCTTGAAGTGCTTCAAAAATAGGAGTAACAACAATGTGATTTTTAATCAGGTCCTTCACACCATCAATTCGGGCATCGAGCCGCTTCATATCAGCAACAAAATCTGTACCAATACCATCTCGAGCTTGATTTATCTGATCTTCGAGTTTCGCTTTTTGTGAAATAAGTTGTTTCTGATAGAGATATGTTGCGCCAAAGGCAAGTCCAGTACCGACAACAACCACAACGGTAAGGAGCGAGAGGAGTCCAACACTCCTGTTGTGATAAGGCGCAGGTTCTGCGTTTGAATCAACCGGTTTCTTCGGAATAAAAGATGTTGGAATAGATGGCTCCATGTATACAAACAAGTATAACACCATTTATGCATCATTTGCACAACAAAACCGTGGATTACTGGAGTAGCTTTAATGCAAGACCAACGGCAACAGAAAATTCTGGTCCTGTTGTCTTTAAGACGCCACCGAGAAATACTGGTGCATCAACTTTTGAAAACGGATCTGCAACAACAAGCTCTGCAGCAAAGCTTTGCTTCGCATACTCAAGGAGTCCTTTTGTCATCGCTCCCCCGCCAGTAAAAATAATCTTTCCGATATTTTTGTTATACCGTTTTTCATACGCCAAAATAGTACTGTTCATTTCTTGAAAGATATCTGCAAGGTGCACCTTCAAGAGATCTGGAACATGTGGATGCTCTGGGGTCACAACGAGACCGTTTTCTTTCTTTATTGTCTCAGCTTTATCAAAAGCAACTTCGAGACTGTGCGCAATAGCAAGTGTCATATCTTGAGAGCCTTTGTTTACCAAGCGAAAAGTCTCAACAACTCCATGCTCAACAATAGTAAGTTTTGTCTTTGATGCACCAATATCAGCAATCATTACCGGAAAGAGTTCGCGAGTAAGAACACTTCTAATGTGACTGAAAACCTCTATCTCAAGCGAATCCATAGGAAGACCTGCTTTTTGCAAAATAGTAGTATATTTCACGAGTGTCTCATTGAGCGTTGCAACAACAAGGATAGACATGCGAGCCTCTCCACCACTTTCTGCAAGTACCCTCGACTCAACACCAGAGTCTTCTCGCCGAGGAATAATGTACCAATCAAGCGACACATCGGTAATAGGAACGGGAATAAATTTCTTTGCTTCATTCGGAATCACTGTGCCAAGATCTTTTTCTTCTATCTCTGCAGGAAGTTGTAAAATGAAAATAATACAAGAAACCGAAGGAAGGCCAAGTACAATATTTTGGCTTGTAATGTGTGTTTCTGTGAGAACATCAGTGAGCGCCTTAGCAAGAACTTCTGGTTCAAGATTTGTTACTTGTCCAACAAGGCCGTGTGAAGGGTCATACTGCCCGAGTGCGAGCGCTCCATAGGTGTCGAGCACCGCTTTACCATTCTCCTTTTTGAGCTGGACTACCTTTATAGAAGAAGTACCAATATCAATACCAACGGCAATATTATATTTTTTTGTCCCTAAGAGTCCTGAGAAAATTTTCCTAAGTCCTTCGAGTATACTGTCCATATAGCTAGCAGTATAAATGAAAAACCTTTTTTCTACTATTAGTACAGCTCTTGACTCATTTCTCTTCCCTAAGGCATGTATTGGGTGCAAAACCCCTGGAACAGCTCTCTGTGAGTCTTGTTTTTCTACGATAAAGCCCTCAAGTATGACTGACCACCCACTCATCTATGGTATTTACAACTATGGCTCCCCGATTGTAAGTGAAGCAATTTGGGCGCTTAAATACAAAAGAAAAAGCGGTGCAGCAAAAGAGCTCCTCCAGAGGGCTACCCCAACAATTGGAGAAATACTCGGCGAGCATATTCAAGGAGCGCACGAAGAAAAGCTTATTATTGTACCCATCCCTCAGCATAAAAAGAAAACGCAAAAGAGAGGCTTTAATCAAAGCCTTCTTCTGGCGCAGTATCTCTCCCAAACACTTCCTGGAAGTAAAGTTTCAGAACTCCTCATAAAAGAAGCTGAAACTATTCCGCAATCTCACCTCGCTGACAGAAATACTCGAATGAAAAATGTTTCAGGAACAATGAAAGCAACGAGTGATCTTTTGGATGGTATCTATATACTCATAGACGATGTCACCACGACTGGTGCTACTTTTCTCGAAGGTATGCGTGCACTCAAAGCTGCTGGAGCCAAAAGTGTTATCGCGATTGCCCTTGCCCACGGATATAAGAGACGATAATTACTACACTTTAGAATAAAGCCTTTTCCTACCTTTTCCTACTTTAAGATTGTTATGCTTCCGAAATTCACAACCAATACCTTCCCAGTTTTCCGACGAAAGAACTAGTGGTTTTCCGTTGTAGGTGACATCAGTCGGTATTCGCATACTGCCAAGCTTTTCTGCGAAAATTGAATGGTCAATATTTGATTTGTTGAGGCTCTTAAAAGTAGGAAGTGAACCATGACCTATAGGAAAGCGCTTAAAAAGATCAATATACTCTGGATACTGATATGCGACATCAATCAACACTTCCGTCCAAAGGAATGAAAGATTGTAACCAAAGAATGGCAATAATTTCTCTACTCCGTCATACACTGACATCTTTTTCCATGATGCTATTTCTTTTGCCATCTTTGGCATTACTTTTGGCAAATACCCTACAATAAAACTTTCTCTTGTTGGTGCACTACTTCTTTGAATCGTACTTATCGGAAAGACATACGGCGTACCAAATCGCGGTCGTGGAGAAGTCATGAGTCTTTTGTAAAAGTCTTTGTTTTTTCTTTCATTAAACGAAAGCATTCCTACCGAGCGTACTGTCTCTGTCCGAGCAATCATTCTGAAATAAAACATATTGAGGAGCCAGAGTGGAAAATCATCTCGTATTGGACTAAGGAGTGTATGAAATTCTATTGTCTGCCGATCAAACTCCCTGAAAATATTACAAAAACGATATTTCGAAAGAATCTTATCCTCTGTATATGGCACACTTTCCCCTTTTGTTTTCTTTTCCCAAA
>CAYOYW010000016.1:0-19502 GCA_964408305.1 uncultured Candidatus Saccharibacteria bacterium | reverse complement strand
GACGCGGCACACCCGGCATGTAAAGCCGCTGGACACAGCATAATGCATATTTTTGAGTTATGCCAAGCCTGCAATCACGCTGTTGGCAGAAAAACACCTTCAACAAAGACACTTTTCGGACAAAAAAGGCATATCACGCAAGAGCGCAACCCCGTGAGCGGCAAAGTAAAAACATATTCTACGATTGAACCCAGCCCATACATGACATAGCAGACCACCAACAGCGCCGCGCTGCGATCGGACTGAAACACACTTGCGCCACCCCGCCAGAGCGGCACTGCCCCCCCCCCTAACCCCTAAAGACTCAACCCGACACAACATCCGCGAGACACATCTAGCAACACGCAGGCGACAACAATCAGGCTATAATCGCGAACCGCGTATATTGTTAACTTGCCTGCCACCCAACCGCCGAATGTTGCATTTTTACAACACAGAACGCCATCCTGCACGATGTCGGGCAGCGCCACACCGATAGATAATGACCTTATTCCAGACCGATTTCGGCAAACTACCCCAAACACTGCGAAGAAACGTGAGCAGATTGCTGGGAATCACCCCCGACTGGGGACTTCTGCCGCGCAAACATTGCCATTACCTCACCCTGCCCTTGCGCGGCGTACCGGCGAAACACATCGAAGCGGCGATTCGCCTGCACCTGCAACAGCTGGGGCGATTTGCACAAACCGGGTTTGCCTACAGGCAATACGACAATCTTGCCCATATCTGGTACTGGGATGACGGCATTGCCCGCACGCTGTTTCGCAATGCGCGGGTGCAACCATGCCCAGAGCCGCTGCTACGCCCGCCCATGGCGAGCGGCCTTCGTCTGTGCCAATGCGAAGAGGGTTTCGACCTGGAAGGACAAACCAGCAACGGCTTATACAAGTCGCGCTGGTTTGCCAACATGCCAAACGCAGACGAACAGGCGTTGTTCAGCCGCGACCTTGGCCTGCACAACAACACGAGCATCGAGACGCCCGAACAAGCCACGCTAAACAGTGCACCAAACCATGATTGGACACTCTACAGCAGCCTGGCGCCACGCGTACCCTTGCCCCTGATCGCGGCACTCTTGTTGTTGATCGGCGCTGGCGCACTGGCGAGCTGGCAAGCGAGCAGGCTGGCGAAAATCGAGGACGCCATTCAGCAGAGCAACAGGACCCTGGAACAGCTGCGGCAACAACGCGGCCAGATCACCTCACTGGAAGGGCAGATAGCGGACCTGGCGCCGCTGCACGAAGCGCTGGCGGCACAATATGAACATCCGCAGCAGATTGAACTACTGGCGGCACTGGCAGCCAGCCAGATTGTGGGCGACAAATCAGGCGCCTGGCTGACCGGCTGGGTCTACCAGAAAGACGGCATCACACTCACCATCCGCCTGGGCGAAAACAGTCGGCGCGCCGACATTCTGGCCCGGCTGGAAGCGGCAGCAAGAGTCAGTGAATTGATGCTGATGCCCGACCCGCCCACGGGATCAATGGTGGTGCGCCTGCGTCTGAACAACACGCCACGGGCGACACCTGCTTCACAGCCCGATGTGTCGAACGCTGGCTAAACCTGTTTTTATGAAAAACTCAATGTTACAAAAGCAAACACCGCTTCAAACCCTGCTGGCACGACTGCAAACCAGTCTGGCGCCTCACTGGCAACAACTCAAGACCAGCCTCAGCGACAACCCGCGTCTGCAGCTTGGTCTTTTGGCAATTGCATCCATCGGCATCGGCACTGGTCTGCTCAGCCTGAGCGACTCACTGCGTGCCAGCGAAAAGCAACTGGACGACTTACTGCAAGAGAAATACAAGCTGGAGCGCCAGGTTGGCAACAACACGCGCCTAAAGCGCCTGCAAACACAATTACTGATTACCCAGGAGGAAATCAGCAAGGGGCTGCGCACCGCACCCACAGCAGTCATTGCCCAGGCTGATTTTGGTGACTGGCTGAACAACGGACTGATCGAAGCCGGAGTGAAGCAACTCAAGGTAAATCAAGCCGTGTATCGCTATACCACTGAACGCGATGAAACCGATAGTGGCAGCGACGCCAATAAATCCTGCACCGGCTCTGCCTGCTCTCTGGTGGAACTGCAAACCCAGATCCGTTTCGCCTTCGACGCAGTGGGCCTGGCCAAGGCGCTAGCGTTTCTCGAAGGTGCGGAAAAGCGACTGACCATCGAACAGCTAAGCATCAATCTCGCCGATCAAAAAGTGGAAATGACTGTAAAAACACTTGCACATATCACCAACGATTTGAACGTAGAAGAACTTCAGCAGGAAATGCGGGATCAGGCAAACCAGAGCGAAGCGCCCCCCCCGACAGCAGACTCGACAACAGCAACGACCGCGCAAACAAGAAAACAGGTGGAAATCAAATGGTAATACTGCTGCGTTTTGGCCTGCTGGGCTTGCTGCTATGTGCTGGAATTGCTGCCTGGACCTGGTATACCTATTCACCACTGACACAGCCCGAGAAGAAAGTGGTGCAAGCCAGCCGGCGTGATACCGAGCCGGCAAAACTGCAATCCGGATCGGTAAAAAAATCTGCCCTGCTACTGCAGAAAAGCGACATATGGGGCAGCAAAGTTACACAAACCCCGAGCCTGACAACAACTAGCGCCGGGCCGGCAGAAGTGGAGACCTGGAGCCGGATTGCCGTGGTAAAAGACCCTCAGGGGGCCTTTGTTTTGCTGCGATCGCCCGCCGGAGAGCTGAAAACATTCAAGCGTGGCGACACCTTGCCCGACGACAGCAAGCTGACAAAAATCAGCCCAGAGGTGGTGGAGGTACGTAAGGCGGATGGCAAAACTCGAACCTATCGCTTTGATGAATAATTAAAAAAGAAGACCGGAACAAGTTAGCCCATGCTGCAGCACACCCCGTTAACCAGACACTCAAGCCAGCCCATGCCTCAGACCAGCAACATTTATCCAACCCGCCAAGCACTAGGCCGCCGCAAGACCGCAGAATGGCGCAACAAGCTGCGTTCGGCACTGCACCAGACTGAGGCCACGCCCAGCAGAAATTCAGCATGCTCTCGCCACAACAGCCTGCATCGCATTCTGTGTGCCGCCCTGCTACTTAGCACATTGGCCTCCTGCACCGCCAGCCCCTGGATGGAAGATGCCTTTCCGCGCCTGCCACAACGCGAGCGCACGGCCAACGTAGAGACCAACGCCCAGGAAGGTAGCGCAGAGCGGGAAATGGGCATCTACGAAACGCCGCGCGCCCCAGGGCGTTATGCCGCCCCCGCCAAGCCGAGCCAGCCGGCACCCAAGGCAGAAGATCCTCCGGGCAAGGAGGCAAGCGTGGTGTTCAATTCCCTGCCGTTGCCACAGTTTATCGACGGTGTATTTGCAGTAATCCTGAAAAAAACCATTGCCATCGATCCGCAAATTGCACAGCGCAAAGACTTGGTGAGCATGCGTACTGGCAAACCGCAAAGCCCAAGTCAACTGGATGCAGCCGCCAAGGAAGTGTTGCGCGCTTACGGCATCCGTGTACAGGAGTTACCGGGACTGACACGTTTTGTGCCGGAAAACAACGATGCCGGGTCATTACCTGAGATCAAGCGCGGCCGTGCCATGCCAGAAGTGCCAGAATCGATACGCCCGGTGTTTTATCTCGCCGAGTTGGAACACACCAACGTGGCCAACGCAATGAACTGGTTAAGAACCACCTTCCAGAACAAAGTCACCCTGCAAGACGACGCTACTCGTAACGCAGTCATGATCAGCGGCGCGCCACAAAATGTGGCGGCAGCGATGCAAGCATTGATCGCACTGGATCAACCGTTGATGCGCGGCAAACTCAGCGCCCGTATCAGCCCGGTGTATTGGTCTGCCGACGAGATCAGCAAACGTCTGAATGAAATACTAACTGCCGAGGGCTATTTTTCCGGCACCCAGGGCGGCTCCCCATCCCCGGTAGTTCTGTTGCCGGTAGCACCTATCAGTTCCGTCATCGTTTTTGCCCCCAACCAGAAACTGCTGGATCACATCCTGCACTGGGCCAAGGAACTGGACCAACCTTCGCAGGTCAGCAATGGCAATTATTTCATTTACCCGGTGCGCAATGCCGATGCCGCCGATATTGCCGGCACGTTGACACAAATGATGGGTGGAATAACAACTACCGCAGCAACGGCAGGGCAACCCGCAACCACCACCAAATCCACCAAGGTGGTAGTTGACAAGGCGACCAATGGCATCATCATCCAGTCCACCCCGGCGGAATACCAGCAATGGTTTGGCCTGTTGAAACAACTGGACCGACCGGCGCGTAGCGCGCTGGTAAGCGTGACGGTGGCTGAAGTAAAACTGGACGACGGCGAACAATTCGGTTTTGAGTGGATGGTGCGCAATTTCAAGATTGGCGGCGACGTGGCATCACTCTCCACCAAGGGCGCATTTGGCACCGAAAATATTGGCGGCATGGCATTCCGTCTCTACGATGGCGTGACATCCTCGGTGGTATTAAATGCCCTCGCAACCTCAAACAAGGCCAAGGTATTATCTAATCCGAGTATTCTCACCCGTAGTGGCGAAGAGGCCTCAATCACTGTCGGCCAGGAAGTGCCAATCATTACCAGTCAGCAAAGTAATGCGGACACCACCGGCGGGATTCTCCAAACCATCCAGTATCGCAATACCGGCGTACTGCTGAACGTCAAACCAGTAGTACACAGTGGCGGCCGCATTGACCTGAATGTGAGCCAAGAGGTCAGCAGCGTGGAAAGCACTCGGGCCGGCGTTGCCAGCTCCCCCAGCTTTTCAACCCGTAAAGTCAACACCAAGCTGACCGTCTCCGATGGCAAAACAGTCATATTGGGCGGCTTGATGTCCGACAACCGCAGCGATACAGACACCGGCGTACCCTACCTGAAAGACATTCCGGTAGCCGGCAACCTATTCAAGAGTTACGACAAACGCAAGATTCGCACCGAACTGGTAGTGATGATTACCTGCTACGCAATCGAGGACGACTTCGATGTCCAATCGATTGCGGACAGTTTCCGTCGTCAATTCCCGTGGACCGAAGCGCTCTATAACAGCCTGCAATCACAACCAGTTACCGAGTTGCCGAAAAAGGCACCCAATATCGCCTACCCGACCCCACCCACAGCAAGCGAGGCCGCACCGGTACCGGCCAAGTCTAAAGCTGCGGCCAGCGGCCAATCCAAGGCTTACATCCCTGCAGCAGCAAGCAACGCAGGTGACGCAGATGCACTTCCGGAATACAAGGCCCCACCGCCGGGTAGTTTTGCCGGCGACACAACCGGCACAAGTAGCGCGCCTGCGCCAGCAACGGCAGCACCACCACAAGCCAAACCCGCCACACCGGCCAAGCCCCTGCCGCCAGGCGCACCAGCAGGCAATCTGGTGACCGACGACGCGCTGAAACAGGAACTGCTGAAAGCCATCAAGGGGATAAAATAGCCACGCGAACGACAAGCCTTGCACCGTCGCCAATCAATACCAAATACAAGGGCAAATAGCCAAAAGCCATTTGCCTCTGCTTGCTGCAGCCAAGCCGGCAGCCCCCCCCAGAACCACACTCAATGACCAGCCAGCACACAACTACAGCAAACCAGTATCAAGCAGATCTGGATATTTTATTGCATGAATCTGCCACAACATTGGCGGGGATGCTGGCCAACAGCCAACTACAGCAGGGCGAGGCCAAGTTACGCACCCTGCTGCAGGCGTATCCTGAGTGGGGTCTGGGTTGGAAACTACAAGCGGCATTTCTGACCCTGCTTGGCCGCAATGAAAAGGCTTTCGAGGCTGTGCGCACAGCAGCGCGGTTTCTCGACAATGACGCAGAACTCTTCAACATCATTGGCACGCTGTTCCGCAACACCGGGGAACTCGACAAGGCGATCAACTGTTTCCTCAAGTCCAGCGAGCTGGACCCGTCCCGCGCTGAGGTGTTCAACAATCTGGGGGGCGCATTCATGCTCAAGGGAGAGCAGGAATACGCCATTCAGGTATTCCGCCATGCCACACAATTAAACACAAACTACCCTGAGGCATGGCAAAACCTGGGTTCGACGCTCATGCTGGCCAATCAGCACAGCGAAGCCATTGCCGCGCTGCTGCGCTCTGTTGCGCTCAACCCGACCACGCAGCAGGCATTAAGCATGGCAACCCTGGCAATGCTGCAAAGTGCCAACTGGGCAGAATTGAAAAACAGCACAAATCAGTTGCACCAGAACTTGGCCTTGCCCGGCTTCCAAGCAGCGACGCCCTTTGTATTTAATGGCTTGCCCGGTTCGACACGTCAGCAACAACTGCGCTGCGCCCAGCAATTTGCCAACGAGCAATTTGCCGCATTCCTCAGCCAGGCACCGCGAAGCAAACATTCCGTGCGCAAATCAGGGCGTCTGCGGGTAGGCTATCTGTCAGCGGATTTTCATGGCCATGCCACAGCCTATTTGCTGGCAGGGGTGCTGGCGCAGCATGACCGGCAAAAACTGGAAGTGTATGGCTATTCCTACGGGCCAGACATTCAGGATGCGATGCGTCAGCGCATACAAGAAGCGTGCGATGTGTTCCGCGACATCCACGGCTTGGCGCACGAGCAAGCAGCGCAGTTGATCGCACAGGATCAAATAGACATTCTGATTGACTTGAAAGGCTTCACTGAGAACGCCCGCCCACAAATCACGGCACTGCGTCCGGCACCGGTAATTGTCAACTGGCTGGGCTACCCCGGCACACTGGGACAACGCAGACTTGCCGACTACCTGATCGGCGATCCGGTAGTCACGCCACTCTCACATCAAGCCGATTACAGCGAAACACTGGCGCTGCTGCCAGACTGCTACCAACCGACGGACGCCGACCGCACTGCTGATCCCACACCCTCCAAGCGGGATGCAGGCCTACCAGAACAGGGGCTGGTGTTCTGCAGTTTCAACCAGATCTACAAAATTTCCCCTATGGTGTTCGACGTCTGGTGCCAGATACTGACGGCCACGCCAGATAGCGTGTTATGGCTGCTAGAGGGGCCGCAAACGGCCATGGATAACCTGCGCAAGGAAGCACAACAGCGAGGCATTGCCGCGGAACGATTGATCTTTGCCCCCAAGCTAACGCAGGCTGCGCACCTTGGCCGACTGGCGCTGGCAGATATTGCTCTGGATACCTTCCCTTATAACTCGCACACTACCGGCAGCGATGCGTTATGGATGGGCGTACCGTTACTGACAACGCTCGGCAACACATTCGGATCGCGCGTTGCCGCGAGCCTGCTGAGTGCCGCCGGACTGCCTGAACTGGTATGTCAGGACTGGCAATCATATATCGAACAAACTGTCGCACTGGCACAGGATGTCGAATGGCGCCAACGTGTACGGCAGCATTTGCTGAAAGGCAGACAGACACTGCCACTGTTTGCCACGCAACGATTTACCCGCAATCTCGAGGCACTGTTCGAGACCATCCGGCAACAACATGCCACAGGCTTTGTCCGCTCGTTTGCCGTTGCGGGATAAAATCTGCCACTTGCCTGCTGCGGATAGCCCTATTTATGTGACGAGACGTGCATGACCGACCTAAACGACATATTGCAGCAAGCCTTTAGCGAACATCAGGCTGGCAGGCTGGATCTGGCAGAAACAGGCTACCGGACGGTCCTGCAACAGGCTCCAGCCACCTGGTCAGCAATGACACTGCTGGCCACCATTGCACTGCAACGCGGACAGTGGTCGGAAGCCGTTGCCGGTTTTCGGCAATCACTGGAACTAAATGCAGCGCAGCCGGATGCCCTGCTGAATCTAGGCAATGCCTTGCGTGAACTCGGGCGAGCTAAACAGGCTTTAGCCTGTTATGAGCAAAGTCTGGCGATTCAGCCAGACTTCGTTGCCGCCTGGGTTAATAGAGGGAATGTGCAGCGGGAATTACGGCAGTTTACGGCAGCCATCAACAGCTATCAGCAAGCATTGGCGCGACAACCCGACAGCGGCGATATTTACAACAACCTCGGCATTGCCTGCTGGGAGGCAGGGCTGTTTGATGCAGCCCTGCAAGCCTATGACGCAGCACTGCAACGTACACCCGACGACGCCAGCATCTGGCACAACCGCGGGCATGTGTTACGTGCAACGGGATTTTATCAGGATGCTTTGGCTTCGGATCAGTATGCACTACAGCTGCGCGCCGGCTATATCGACGCAATGCTGGGCTGCGGTGATAGCTTGTGCGAAATGCGGCAATACGAGGCTGGGCTACAGTATTATGAGCACGCGATCGCAATCAAACCGGACTATGCCGATGCGTGGTGGGCCAAGGCACTGACCCAGCTACAACTGGGTGACTTCACAAACGGCTGGCAAAACTACGAATGGCGCTGGCAGCTAAAAAGCCGGCAAGCGGAACGGATCCGTTACGTAGCGCTGCAGCGCTGGAACGGACATGAACCCCTTCAGGGTAAAAGCATCCTGCTACACGCTGAACAGGGTTTTGGCGATGCAATCCAGTTTTGCCGCTATGCGACGGAGCTGCTGCAGATGGGCGCCGCCGTCACACTGGAGGTGAGGCCACCACTAGTGAGGCTGATGCAAACACTCTCCCCCAGGATTAAGGTAGTAGCTCAAGATGCCAATGCGCCACTTGACTTTGATTTTCATTGTCCGTTGATGAGCCTACCGCTTGCATTTGGCACGACACTGCAGACAATTCCGGCAGACATTCCCTATCTGCATGCTGAAGCGGGGAAACAGCAACAATGGCAGGCAAGGCTCGGCGCGGCGAAATGTCCAAGGATAGGTCTGGTATGGTCAGGAAGCCGCACTCACAAGGGAGATGCTGCACGCAGTATTCCACTTACACAGTTACAGCCACTCTTTGAGCCACATCTCGAATTTCACGCCCTGCAAACAGAGATACGAGAAGACGATCAAGCGACTTTGATAAATGGATTGCGCTTAGTCACGCACGTAGAGCAACTCCACGATTTTTCTGATACCGCAGCGCTGATCAGCCAGATGGATCTGATTGTTACAGTCGATACATCAGTCGCACATCAGGCCGGCGCAATGGGTAAAGCCGTATGGGTAATGCTGCCATTTGCGGCGGATTTTCGGTGGCTGCTTGAGCGCGAAGACAGCCCCTGGTACCCAAGCATGCGACTTTTCCGACAAACCAGCCCTTGCAACTGGCAAACAACAATTCTCGATGTGGAAAATGCCATAGAAAAGCACTTTTCCGTTAATAGGGACTAGCCAACAACCGCTCATCTCACGGACAATATGCAAAACTCGAATGACATCGTCGTAAGCAGGCATCATCCAACACTTGGATGATCGCCAGCAAACTGAATTTTTGGAATTGATATGCACGGTAGTTCTTTGCACAAGATGCGCCTTTTTCGCCAAGAGTTTCTGGCAGAAAAAGCGGGCAAGCCTCTGAACATTCTAGACTTGGGCAGTCTAGAGGTAGGCGCATGTTATCGCCCGTTGTTTGATGATCCCGCCTGGCGCTACACCGGTGTCGATCTTCACAGCGGCCCAAATGTTGATATCGTTCTAAAGGAGCCCTATCGCTGGCGTGAAATCCCCAGCGAATCGGTAGACCTGTTCATATCTGGACAAGTATTTGAACACGTTGAATATTTCTGGGTAACCTTACTGGAGATGTCACGCGTTCTCAAACCCGGCGGCTTGGTATGTATCATTGTGCCATCCGCCGGCCCCGAGCATCGCTACCCTGTTGATTGTTGGCGTTTTTATCCGGATGGGGTGCGTGCCATGGCCAAATATGCCGGCATGGAAGTGTTGAAAGCCGAAACCCACTGGGGCGGTAACGACCCGACTGATGACAGCATGGTCTGGCAAGATACCACGTTGGTATGCCGCAAACCGATGTTGGCAAGCTGGCCGGCATTCAAACGCAAAATCAAGCAGGCAATACAGCACAAGGCGCTATCCTGGTCGCTATAACGGCTGTAGCCAACGTTTCAGCCGCACAAGCCCGGATGGGCAGAAATTCAGGTATCATTTTTTCATGCATTCCCCACCCCAACTGCGCCTGCTGCCGGTTCAACAACTGTGGCAGCAACGCTCACTGATAATCCAGCTCACGCGCAGGGAGATTGCCGGTCGCTATCGTGGCTCCATGTTCGGCCTGTTATGGTCGTTCATCAATCCCCTGCTGATGCTGGCCGTGTATACATTCGTCTTCAGCACCATATTCAAGGTGCGCTGGGGCAGTACGCCAGCAGGAAAACTGGATTTCGCATTGATGGTTTTTGCCGGCATGCTGCTGTTCATCATGTTTGGCGAAGTGCTGAGTCGGGCGCCTCGTCTGATTCAGGACAACGCCAACTACGTCAAACGCGTGATTTTTCCGCTCGACATTCTGCCACTGACTGCGGTAGGTGCAGCATTTTTTCACTCACTGGTTGGCCTTGCAGTGCTGACGCTTTTTGTCGCCGCAAACCAAGGCCTGTCGCTCAGCATACTGGCGCTACCATTGGTACTATTGCCCTATTTGCTGATGCTGACCGGGCTGGCATGGCTGTTCAGCGCAATTGGCGTCTATTTCCGCGACTTGGCGCAAACAGTGGCATTGATCGTTGCGGTGCTGCAATTTGTATCGCCGGTCTTTTACCCCGTCGAAGCCGTGCCTGACGCTTGGCGTGGCTGGCTCAGCCTCAGCCCGCTGACGCTGCCCATAGAACAACTACGCAACATTTTGCTTGATGGTGTGTGGCCCGAGTGGATCAGTCTGGCCAGCTACAGCCTGCTGGCCTTGGGCTGTGCCTTGGGTGGGCTGGCAGTATTCAGTCTGCTGCGCAGAGGATTTGCTGATGTCCTCTAAACCGGCAATACAGGTAAGCGGCCTGGGCAAACACTACCAGAGTTACGACAAGCCCCACCACAGGCTGCTGCAGGCAGCATTTGGCGGGCGGCGCCAATACTCACGCGAATTTTCAGCGTTGCAGCACGTCAGTTTTAGTATCAATAGGGGTGAAACCGTTGGCATCATCGGCCGCAACGGCTCTGGCAAATCCACCTTGCTGCAACTTATCTGCGGCACCCTCACCCCATCTGCCGGCCAGATAGAAGTCAATGGCAGAATCGCCGCGCTACTGGAACTGGGCGCAGGATTCAACCCGGAATTCAGCGGCCGGGAGAACGTATTTCTGAACGCCTCCATCCTCGGCCTTTCTAAAACAGAGATAGAAAGCCGGCTAGAGCAGATACTAGCCTTCGCAGATATCGGCGATTTTATCGACCAACCAGTAAAAACCTACTCCAGCGGTATGTTTGTCCGGCTTGCATTTGCGGTGATCGCTCATGTTGACGCAGATATTCTGATCATTGATGAAGCACTTGCCGTAGGCGATGCCTTTTTTACCCAGAAATGCATGCGCTTTTTGCGACAATTCAAGGAACACGGCACCATTCTATTTGTCAGTCACGACACGGCAGCGGTGGTCAATCTTTGCGAACGGGCAATCTGGCTCGACCACGGACAATTAAAAGCCATCGGAGAAGCCAAAACCGTATCAGAACTCTACCTCAAGGGGCTATATGCCACACAGCAACAGGTACAGCCCGATTCAGAACCAGCGATGGCTACTACACAGCATTTGGCATCAGCACTCGAGCCAGAAGCTACCAGCGCGGCGCAGCAGCCCGACACTTCATTTGGCACGCAAAGGGCAATGATTCGGCGTGTACAGCTAATCGGTGACAACGGCTCGCCGATGGTCGCGTTTCAAGGCGGCGAAAAAGTGAAGCTGCTGATTGAGGCGATTGCGCGACAGGATATTTCCCAACCCTTGCTGGGTTTCCATCTCAAGGACAGGCTGGGCCAGATATTGTTTGGCGACAACACCTTTGTTGCCTGCCAGGACAGCCAGATTCACGTTGAATCCGGCCAGTTGTTCCGGGCAGAATTCAGCCTCACCATGCCTTATCTTGGGGTGGGTGATTATGTAATCTCGGCAGCAGTAGGCGAAGGCACACAGCAAGAGCATGTGATTCACCACTGGCAACAAGACGCATTGGCCATACGCAGCCAGACAACCGTGCTGCACGGTCTGTTTGCCATCCCCACCACCCCGACCCTGGTCATTGGCGAATAACAGGCATGCACATTTATCAACGCAAAATTAATCTGGATGGCAGCGATTCGCTGAGCCGAATCGCGCTAGCCATCCCGGCCAACAGTGAAGTACTGGATGTTGGCACCGGCACTGGCGCACTGGGCGAATTTCTGACTAGGCAACGTAACTGCCTGCTGGATGGCATTAACTACAATGCAGAAGAGATTGCCCTTGCACGCCCGAATTATCGGGTACTACATGTTGCCAATCTCGAGCAGACACTGCTTAGCCAACTCTTTAGCAACCAGCGGTACGATTTCATCGTTTTTGCCGATGTGCTGGAACATCTGCGCAATCCGGCCCAAATACTCAGCGATGCTCGACAGCTACTCAAACCTGGCGGGCGGGTCATCATTTCGCTGCCCAATATTGCTTATTCCGGAGTAATCGCCGATTTACTGGCGGGTCAATTCAACTACACCGAAGAAGGCATACTGGACCAAACCCATGTGCAGTTCTTTACCCGCGACTCTTTGTACCGACTGTTATGCAACGGTGGTTTCAAACCCACTCGCTGGGATCAGATTATCCGGCAACCGGGGGAAAGCGAATTCCGCCACAGATACCCTGACTCCTTGCCTCCTCCACTATGGCAAGCGCTCAGCGCCAACCCGGATGCGCT
The DNA here is from genome assembly GCA_964408305.1 of uncultured Candidatus Saccharibacteria bacterium. Classification (GTDB taxonomy): domain Bacteria; phylum Patescibacteriota; class Minisyncoccia; order Phycocordibacterales; family UBA9973; genus UBA4124. The sequence goes on along the minus strand of CAYOYW010000016.1, from coordinate 6,764 downwards.
GACCTACCAGTTTATTGTTGAAGCCGTCGCTACTGATGCCGCGGTGGCCGAAGCAGCGATGCCGGCAAGACTTCCTCCCGAATTCGGCTTCATGGTGCAGGTATATTGGTCGAGTCTTTCAGCTAGTTTCAACGAGGTGGAATCGGTAAAGGGCATTGCTCGCCTTGGAGAAGTCGAACAAACCCTCCGCTTGCCTCTGTCTACACAAATTCTGAGCCGGTTACGGATTGATCCGGCAGACCGACCGGGCACACTCAAGCTGTGGTCACTGAAGATTGTTGACGGCAATGGAGACCCGATATGGCAATGGAACGGTCGCCCGGAAGCATTTTCATCGACGTCCGGCCTGTTCGCGATTGCCAATGGCTTTGCCGAGCCCGGAGCCACACTGGCACTGTTGGACAACGACCCGAACATCACGTTCCAGCTAGACAACCTGACTCTGCCGACAGGCTGCCAAGTGGAACTAAAAGTCTCCTGGCCTGCCTCAAACGATAGCCTAGCGCTGAGCCATGCTTACCAGAAATGGATTGAAGAACAACAACAGCGACAAAATCAGCTTCAGCACCAATGCAGTGCATTGGAACAGGCATTAAAGGCTGCACAAGATTTTGTTCAAGCTCGAGAGCAAGATATCAGTCAACTGCAAACTCAACTGGAATATTGGCAATCACAATATACCCGGTTACAACAGAGTCACAATGAACTTCAGCAGCAATACCTAACGTCAATTGACCAATTAAAAGAACAGCAACGAACTGCTACAGCGGAAAAACAGACATTAACCGATGAAATACAGCTGATGAAACGTTCCCGCAGCTGGCGCTACACCCGATTTTTAAGAAAAGAGTAAGTACCGTGATGCATTTCTTTACCAGCGTAACCAGCAACTACATTCCCAAGGCTCGCGTACTGGCCCATTCCGTTAAACAACATCACCCCGATGCAAAATTCCATTTATTACTGTCGGATACGGCGCCAACTTGGCTACAAATGCCGGATGAGCCATTTGACACGGTAATCACAGCGGATATGTTGGGGATTAATGACTTTTCGCGCTGGGTCTACAAGCATTCGGTAGTCGAACTTTGCACGGCGGTAAAAGGATTCGGCTTTCAGTACATTATCCGCGAACACAGCGCCGAAAAAGTCGCCTATCTTGACCCGGACATGGTCGCGTTTTCGCCACTGACGCCGCTTTACGAAATGCTCGACCAATGGAGCATTCTGCTGACACCACACCAGACAGAGCCGGAAACCACCCCGGAAGGTATTCTCGACAACGAAATCTGCAGTCTGAAACACGGTGTTTTCAATCTTGGCTTTCTCGCCATCCGCGCATCGAGTGAAGGCAAGCGTTTTGTTGACTGGTGGGCGGCACGTTTGCAGGATCACTGTTATGACGACATACCTGGCGGTCTGTTTACCGACCAGCGCTGGGTGGATCTAGCCCCATGTTTCTTTGACGATCTTCACGTCATCCGTGACCCCGGCTATAACATCGCGACCTGGAATCTGACCCACCGCAAGGTGGATGGCAGCATCGAAGGCGGACTGACTGTCAACGGCCTGCCTCTGAGAATCTATCACTTCTCCGGTTTCGACAGCGGAGCCCAGCACGACATGCTGAACAAATACGGCGCAGGCAATCCAACCCTGCATGCCATGCGCGACTGGTACATTCGCCGCTGTGAAGAAATGGGGCAATCCAGATATGGCAAAACGCCCTGTGTTTACAGCAGTTATTCCAACGGAGAAAGGGTCGAAGCCCGTCACCGGGTGGTATATCGCAGCCGCATGGATGTCATGCAGCACTTCCCCAATCCCTACAATGCCGACGATGTGAACCAAAGTTATTACCATTGGTACAAAGCGCACTTCCCGGATGACCAGAACACAGCCGGACTGCCGGGTCAACTGCTACAAATCGAACTACATCAGGCACGTGGCGAACTGGATCTAATTTATCGTTCACGCTCTTGGAAGCTGGCCCGCCGCATTGCCGGCATTGCCAAGCGACTGGGTATGAGCTGACTCAATGCAAGTCGCTGCAATCTCCGCTGGCGCCCAGGCGGATATCTGGCTGATTGCCGAATCTGCCGGCAGTATCGATGTGTCAGCAACCATCCGCTCCCTGCTACAGCACACCGCGACACCTTTCTCGCTACATATTGTTGCAGGAGAGGAACAACAGGCTCAATTGCTCACACTGCTGGATCGAGCCAGCAAGAGTAGCGTGCATCTGCATCCAGCCAACACCAGTTGGCGGGAACTGATCGGGCACTCAACAACAAACTGGATCGCGTTGCTACAGGCAGGCACGCTACTGGTAAACGACTGGCTGCCGCGCCTGCTCGCCGCAGCGGAATTCAACCCGGATGCAGGCAGCATTTCGCCTGTCTGCAATGGCCTAGGGCTGCATTCCGCCGGCAATGCAACAACCCAGACTCCGTCACAGCTCGACCAGCTCGTGGCAGCCTGTAGTGACAACGCTCTTGTCGAAACACCATACTGGCTGCCAGGCCTGCATTTACTGCGCAAAGCTGCCTTGGCGGCCTCTGAGCCCTTGCTATCGCGAGCACTAGCCGATCAGGAGTCCAGTTTCCGCCTGGCAGAACATTTATATTGGCAAGGCCAATTACACCTGCTCTATACCGCACTGTGTGTCAGCTGTCAGCCCCCGAAAACCGGCCTTCCACTCACACCAAACCAGCGCGAACAAACAGAACAGATGCAACTGTCCCATCCGCTGGCGGGCTTGCGTTATCGCGTAGCGCATCACCTCCAGGCCGCGCCAGATAACACCCAAGCATTGGCACAACGCCCGGTGCGCCTGCATGTGATGCACAACTGGGGCGGCGGTCTGGAACGATGGGTGGAAGACTACTGTGCGGCCGATCGGCAGAACACCAACCTGATCTTGCGTGCAGTCGGCACTTGGGGTGCATTTGGCCAACGACTGGAACTGCATACCCACGTACACTCGAGCACACCGATTGCTGTCTGGCCCATCATACCGGCCATCCGGGCGACGGCAGTAGCCAGCCACGCTTATGCAAGCGCGCTTCAGGAGATCATTAAGCACTACCATGTCGAAACCATTCTGGTTTCGTCGCTGATCGGCCACTCTCTTGATGCGCTGCGGCTGGATATTCCGACCATCGTGGTCTGCCACGATTATTACCCCTACTGCCAGGCTCTCTACAGTTTCAACGGTTCGCCGTGCCAGCAATGCGACAAAGTCGATCTGCAGGCCTGCAAAAGCGGCAACCCGGCCAACCGCTTCTTCAACAATGTCGAGGCGGAAGAATGGCACTGGCTGCGCCAAGCTTATCTACAATGTCTGAATCGTCCGGGCATACAATTGGTAGCCCCTTCGCCCTCGGTGGCAGACAATCTGTGCCGCTTGATGCCCCAAATGGATCGAAACCGATTTCATGTCATTGCCCACGGCATAGATATGCCGGCCAAGCCTCTCACGCCACAGCGGCGTCCGCGTCCACGCATTCTGCTACTCGGCGGCATCGGCCCGGAGAAAGGCCTGCACCTGCTGCGCGCACTGTTCCCAGTACTGGCCAATAAAGCCGATGTTTATCTGCTGGGCTGCGGTGAAGCCGGCACCGAATTTGCCAGTTACCAAGGGGTACAGATTCAGCCCCGCTACAGCCGCCAAGAACTACCGCAGCTGATCGAAGCGATTAACCCTGATCTGGGCCTGCTACTCAGCGTCGTACCTGAGACTTTCAGTTACACCCTATCCGAACTATTTGCCTTTGGTATTCCCGTTGTCGCCACACAACTGGGGAGTTTCGCCGACCGCATCGAACACGGTCGAACCGGCCTGCTGGCGGAACCCCGGCCTGAAGCACTCTCCGCAGCCATCGAACAGTTACTGACCGACCAAGAACTCCGCGCACTGATGCGCCAGCAGATACAACAACTCCCCCAGCGAAGTCGACAGCAAATGATTGACGACTACCTGACGCTGGCACCGCTGCCCAAATATTCACTGCATCGCACCAACGTTGACAACGCAGGCTTGGGTCGCAGCGACATTGTCGATCGCAGCTGGGATCCCGGCAAATCGTTCAGCGACATCATCATTGAAGCCAAGTCTTATTTCGAGCACAAAATAGATTCCAGCCCGCGCCTGCGGCCGTGGCAACGCAAATGCCTCAATGCGCTTTGCCGCGCACTATTCTCGCTGACCTTCCGCATCAACGCGAGCCTGAAACATGTCCGCTAGCGCTGGCAACAGCGTATGTGCCATAGTGGTCGCCTATCACCCGCAACCCGCACAACTGCAACGCCTGCTCAAACTGATCAGCCCCCAAGTGCGGCAGATTCTGCTGGTGAACAATGGCGGCACCAGCCCGGCAATGGCTGACACCAACAATACCGAGTTTATTGACGCCGGCGACAATATCGGCGTCGCCTCTGCGCTCAACCTTGGTATCCGTCACGCGCAAGCACAATACGCGAGCCATGTGTTGCTGCTGGATCAGGATAGTGAGCCAGCGCCGGACATGGTCGAACAACTAATTGCAGCGGAGCAAGCAGCACTCATGCAGGGCGTCGCCGTCGCCGCCTGCGGCCCGCAATATGTCGATCGCAATCACGGCAAGCTGTCTCCCTTCATCCGGCTTTCCTGGCTGGGGGTCCGCCGGATCTACCAGCCAACCACACCAGAACAGCACTGGCAGGAAACCGACTTGCTGATCACGTCAGGGTCGCTGATCTCGCTGGCTGCTCTGGGGAAGATTGGCCCGATGCGCGACGGCCTGTTCATCGACAATATTGACCTCGAATGGTGTTATCGCGCCCAAGCGCTGGGCCGGCAATGCCTTGGCGTATTTGCTGCCCGCATGGGGCATGCGATTGGTGACAACAATATTGCCCTGCTCGGCGGATTACACAGGCTAGCGGTGCATCCACCGGTTCGCCTTTACTACATGATGCGCAACCGCGTGCTGCTATACCGACTACCCACCGTCCCTGGCTACTGGGTACTCAACGACATCCCCAGGCTGATATTCAAGCTTCTGCTATTTGTGTTGCTGGTACCCAGACGACTGGAAAACGCCCGGGCCATGCTGCGAGGTATCTGGCATGGTATCAGGGGGGTGGAAGGGAAATCTCAGAGTGATAGCTTCAAGTGTTTATTTACAAAAAGCGCAAATACATCTAACCAACATAAAAAACGATGAGGAATAGAATTGGGTATCTTTCGAATGCTGCTCGCCTTGGCAGTTTTGTTAGCGCACGTACGTGAATCAATTGGCGAATCCATCTTTAACCGAGAATCCCTCCACCTACACATCTGGTCAGGCCACGCAGTATTCGCCTTTTTCATTATTTCCGGATTTTACATGTCCTTAGTATTGGATAGCCGGTATTTAAAACTGACACACGGAATAAGGAGCTTCTACAAGAATAGATCATTACGTCTATACCCAGTTCAAATACTACTACTTATTGCTTACGCCTTAGTTTTCTATTATTGGAACAAGCCGTCTTTTATTATATTCAACAACGGCCTTTCGATAAAAGAAAACATGCTGGCAGTATTAGCCAATGCAACCCTGATCGGCACCGATATCTTAGCCATGCAAAACAGATGGGAGCTTGTACTTGGCCCGGTCTGGTCGCTTAGCATAGAGATCTATTTCTATATACTTGCGCCATTCATTGTTGGATTGAGAAATCGTCACCTTGCAGCCTTCCTTCTCATCATGCTGGTATTCCGTCTCAGCCTTAGCTGGGCGGGCGTTACAACTTTACCGTGGCGGTACTTTTATTTTCCCTCTGTATTATGCTTCTTTTTAATAGGTTGCTTTAGCTACCGACTATATAAGCACTTTCAAAACCTAGACACCAATACACTCAGACTATTAGGATCACTAGGACTAACCCTACTTATTGGATCAGTCATAACACCTTTACTCTGGGAGAACAATGGCGAACACGACTCGCTGCTATCTTGGTGCTTTTATGCAATTGTTGCGCTGTGCACACCACTTGCATTCCACCTAACAAGAAGATCAATTATTGATCGAATAATTGGTCAAATGGCATATCCGGTCTACCTTTCACATATGCTGGTTATTCATATAGTCTTGCTGAACAACAACATTGGATATGATCCTGGGGTTGTAGTTTTATTCACTACCCTGACACTTTCTTATGGCGTTTATCTATTAATTGACAAAAACATTGACAAATTAAAATAGCATCCATGATTCAGCCATGCGAACAATGAAGATCTTGCGTTTCAGCGCATACGTTCACACGAGACATGGGCAATGCGTCAAAGCAAGATCAACCAACCGATGTTTGCCTTAAAAGTAAACGAACCACGTCCTGAGGACGTGGTTTTTTCAGATTCGGCGGATTCAACGAGTAAGTGCAACTGACAGCAATCGGGAAGGGGTCGGCGAAATGGGGTAGATTTCGTCGCACTTTGACCGGCCAGTCAGGAGCACGACGAGTCTACAGTCGCAAGACGGTAGTAGGCTGCAGGCTGGCAAGTCTGAGGGGGTCCGGAATTTTGTGTAAACGGAGTTGAAATTAGTGCTGCGTCATCCGGTCTTCGAACCGGTCTTCGAACTGGATAGTAAAGCGAGTCAGCGCCGCTTTCCAATCCCGAATAGGCATCGTCCATTTCTGACTGATGTTGCTGAGTGCCAGATAGAACAGTTTGAGTAATGCGTCATCGCTTGGAAATGATCCGCGGTTCTTGGTGATCTTGCGCAGGCTCATGTTTA
>CAYOYW010000015.1:0-20156 GCA_964408305.1 uncultured Candidatus Saccharibacteria bacterium | reverse complement strand
CATTCAACACAGGATTAAATCGCAGCAGAGCTTCGTTTAATCCTTATATGTTGGCAGCTGGCGTTCTTGTCCACCGTGTCTGAAAGTCGCTGTATGATTGGGTTTTAGCCGTCATTGTCCGAGTGTTTTCTTGTCTGAATGTGTCGGGTTGTGCGTGGCGTTTTTTGTTTTTTTGAAGGGTCGGGAAATTTTTTAAAAACAATTTTTCATTGGGTGGAGAAAGCAAGCTCTTTTGCAAGCTTTGGTCTGTGCTTGGGCTTGTGCGGCTTGCAAATGTGCTTGCTTTTAGCGTGGGCTTCATTTTAGTAACTCCAATCTGCATGACTTACAGGTAATTTATTCAATTCAGTTTTTAGTTGTCTCCAATTTGGTAAGTGTGTGTCCATGTAATACAAAAATCTGTCGTTGTGGTGTCTTTCCAATAGATGCACCATTTCGTGAACGATGATGTATTCTAAACAATGTTCGGGTTTCTTAGCCAATTCAAGGTTGAGCCAAATTCGTTTCTTTTCAATGTTACACGAACCCCATTTGGTTTTCATTTGCTTTACTTGCCAGTCGTCAACTTTTACGTTCAGTATTTTCTCCCATTTTTCAATGATTGCAGGGATCTGTTTTTTAAGTTCGATACGATACCATTCTGTCAGGATTTCGTGTCGCTTTGCTGTTGGTGTGTCGGGTTTGATGTGCAGTTCGATAAACTTCTTGTTTTTCAGAACTACTTTCTGTGTCTTGTCTGTCTCAACAATGTTGAGCAAATATCGTCTTCCCTGAAAGTAGTGGCTTTCCCGTTGCTTGTATTCTCTTGGTGCAATACGTTCTTGTCCTTCAAACTTTCGTTGGTTTTTTCTTATCCAACTGAGTTTAGAGATTGCAAAAAGCCGGATGGCATCTTCGTTTACTTTTAATGGTGCAGCAATACGAACCCTGCCTGTTGGTGGGTAAACAGCAAGATGTATGTTCTTTATGTCTTTGCGAACTACATCAATTTTGATATTGCTGATTGTGATATGCTCCATCAATAGTCCCGTTGATTTTTAACCAAGTCAAAAATGCGATGCACTTCATTGTCATCTTCAATGCCGTGGGCTTTCAATACTTCTGTTATGGCGTTTCTTACTGCTTTTGATTTCTGAATATTGTCTCGCCAACCATCTTTCTTTGTTGTGAGAATTTTTTGGTCTAATTCATTTGCCAATGTTTCATTTCTGCCCAAGTTGTCAAACAATGCTCGTTTGGCTGCTGTGTTAATAGTAGAAGGGTAGTCGGTTGTAGTATTTGGCTTTTTCACTTTGCCTGAAAGAGCAATGATTTCATTCAAATACTTTTCATATTCCAACGTGGCTTCTTTTCTCATTTTAATGAGTTCATCCAAAAGCACACTCATTTTCTCGTAATACATTGGGTTAGTCGGGCTTTCCTCAATGATTACTTTCCGTAAATTGTTTTCAATGGCTTCTGCCATTGCATCAGGATTATTCTTGATGCTGTCAGGAATGTCTTTTATGGCTTCTTTTCCTTTTTCAACCAACAATTCAACCAAACTCAGGTCGTCAAAGTTGGCAAGCATTCGGCTTTCTTCCGCTCCAATGTAGCTGTCAATCAAGTGCCGCATGGCTGGCTCGTATTGCTTCAAATCAATGTAGTCGCCACTGGCTAACTGAATTTCTTTGCGAACATTTTCAAAGTGCTTGATGTCTGCTTTTATATCCTCAATTTCTTTTTCCGTGTAACCCGCTTCTTTCATTTCATCAGCTATGTTGGCATAAGCCCGAATGAGTGCAATGGTGAGTTTATAAAGGGCAACACGTCTTGGTTCGGTGTCTTTTAATTCATCAGGATTTTCAGTGTTTGTTCCGCAGAAATAACGAATGTGTTCTATTGTTCCTTTGGGTGGCTCAACGGCTTCAACCAACGCTTTGATGGCTTCCAATGCTTCATCCAAACGTTCTTTGCCTTTTTGCAAACGGTCTTTCAATAAACCTTCAATGTCCGATTTTTCGTAACCGCTGAATGCTTCCGTTGTGTAATCATTAAATGCTTGCTCCAAACTCTTGAACAAGTCCATGTAGTCAATGATGTATCCGTAATCTTTATCGTCTCCATCTAAACGGTTTACACGACAAACGGCTTGAAAAAGACCGTGGTCTCTAAGCTTTTTGTCAATGTATAAATAGGTAGCACTCGGAGCATCAAAACCTGTAAGCAGTTTGTTGACAACAATCAGCAATTTCATTTGAGCCGGTTCTTCCACAAATTTTTTCTTCACTTCGGTTTCAAACTGCTCAACTTTCTTCAGAGCTTCTTCAGGTGTTTCTTTGAAATATTCAGAAAGCATTCTCTGATAAATCTCAAAACGCTGCAATTTTTCCGTGTAGTTGTCGCCTTCGCCTTTTATATCGTTGGCATTGGGAACGAATGATGTTACGATGGCAGAATTTTTTAACCCTGCATTTTGGAACAATTCATAGTAACGGCAAGCATTGTAAATACTATCTGAAACCAACATAGCATTTCCTCTGCCGTTTTGCAGTCGTTCTTTTTTCTCCATGTCCATCACAACATCCAACACAATTTTTTCCAACCGTGATTTGCTGCTGAACACTTTTTTCAATGTTCCCCAACGCTGTTTCAGTTCGGCTTTGGCAAAGTCTGTTAGTCCTCTGGTTTTAAGTTCAAACCATTCGTCAATTTTATCGGGCGACTTGATGTTTTGCTCAATATCTCTCGCTTCATAGCGTAAATCCAAAACCACTTTGTCCGCTACGGCTTCATTGAATTTGTAAGTGTGAATGTATCTGCCGAAAACTTCTAAACTTGTTTGCTTGTCGCTTTTCAACAATGGTGTTCCTGTGAAACCGATAAACAATGCATCGGGAATGAATTGCTTCATGGCTTCATGCAGTTTCCCTGATTGTGTTCTGTGGCATTCGTCCACAAACACATAAATATCGCCTTTGGCTTTAAAGTCGGTTGGAATACTGCTGCGGAGTTCCTGCAAATATTTTTCTACATCTTCATCGGTGGCTTCTTCGCCTTTGTCTTTGCCGCCAAACTTGTGAATGAGTGAACACATCAGCCAGGGTGAAGTGTCGTTGAGTTGTTGCAGTAAATCCCTGCCGCTTTTGGTGCGGTAAATATCTTCCTGAACGCCTTTGTAAACCTTTTCAATCTGCTCGTCCAGTTCCTCACGGTCGGTAATGATGAGCACCCGTGCATTGTCGTTAAATTCTCTAATCCATTTGGTGAGCCACACCATCGTTAAACTCTTTCCGCTTCCCTGTGTGTGCCAAATGATGCCGCCTTCTTTTCGGTTTACAAAATCCTGTGCCGATTTGATACCGAAATACTGATTGGGTCGGCAATGCTTTTTGATGCCACGGTCAAACACAATAAAATCGTGCAGCAATTCAATGAAGCGTTCTTTGTTCAGGAGCTCAATAATGTTTTTATCCAAAGGATAATCATAATGGGCTGCCTTTTCCCGAATGGGTTTGTTTATTTCCAGCAAATGCGGAAACTCTTTGCCTGTTTCTTCGGTAACTTCTTTCCATTTCAAAAAGTATTTCTCTTTGGTTTCAATGGCTCCATAGGCCAATCCTTCAATGTCGTTTCCAGCCATTACATACTGAATGGTGCTAAAAAATGGCTTGATGAAAAGATGCTTTTGATTGTCTAAGTTTTGACGAATACCTTCTGAAATGGAAACGGTGCTGCGTTTCAATTCCAATACGCCTAAGGCAATGCCGTTTACATACAGCACAATGTCGGGGCGTTTTTTGTGTATGCCTTTTATGGTCACTTCTTCTGCAATGGCAAAATGATTGGCAAGCGGATTTTTCCAGTTAATGAGCCAAACTGTTTTTTTGTTTTGCCCGATTTCGGGTTGCACTGTTACACCATAACGAAGTAGTGAATACACTTCTTTGTTTACATCATACAGCGATTTACTTTGGTCGTTTACGGCTTTGGTAAATTCATAAATGGCTTTGTTGGTCAGGTTTTGGTCGTAGCGTTTCAATAGCCATGTCTCCAAAATATCTTCTTCCACATTGCTGTTGTTGTCCCGTTCTTCCCAATTGCCGAGATATTCATACTGTAATTCGTTTTGCATCAGAGCCACCACACGGTTTTGGGTTTCTCTTTCCAGTTTGCCAACTTTCGATTGGGTAGAACCTGCCATCATTCTGTTTATTATTTCTTTTTTGAGTGATGCCGCCAACTCCGTTTCGTGGGTTATCAGCATCAAGCCGTCATCGGGCAGCAAATCTTCGCTGTATGCTCCCTGATACAATTCGGCATAAAACTCATTACGTTTGTATTTGCCTAAATAAAAATTCGTTTTTCGGTCTTCGTAAATGGGTTTTAAATCCATTTGTCCTTCCAGAAACAGCGTTACATCTTCTACACTTACTTTCTTTCCAATGTATTCGTAGGTTTCATAATCGAGCAGGGCAAAAATGTAATTGCTCTGCCTTTCGTCCTGACAAAAGATGAGTGTCGGAACTTCGTAGTAGTATAATATTTTGATGTAAACTAACTTCATATTGTTATCTCTTGAACATTCACAGTAGCCACATTGAACGCCTTTGAACGCCACCATGAATGATGATTTTTATTATCAAATGTTTGCTTAAGCACACCATCGTTTTCTGTTAGTTGTAGTTGACCGATTTTTATGGTTCGGTTCTTTTTCTTGCCTGCTTGTACTTTGAAAAATCCGTTTATCATGCCCTGCAAATCATCGTAAATAGAAACTGATTTACCTATGCAATCATCAAAACCATCGGGCAAAGGTCTGTCTTCCCGAATGGGAGTTGGCAAAAAACATTCTGAACTTAAGGCTTCTGCTTTGATTATACGGTAATATATTTTGTCGCCTTTTGGTGCAAAAGCATCTTCATGTGGACAAGTGCAACCCACATTCAAATCTTCAAAATATGTGAATTCTCCTGCTCCCATTTTATACCAATCTGATTTTACCCGTTAATAAACTCTGCATCATGCCTTGCTTCATCATTTTGTATTTCTCCAATTGGGTTTCCAGTTCCTGAATTTCATTGTCCATATCTCTGAGTATGGTTGCAATTTTTACCTGTTCATCAGGTTCAGGAATTTGAATTTCTATTTTCAAAAAGTTGCTTTTAGAAAGATTATGCCTTGTTGCTCCTTGAGCAAGGATGTAAAAGATTTTCCTGCCGTAGCTACTTCTGAAATAGTAAGCTAAATACAGTCCATCATTTTTTTCTTCTTTGAATAAACGGAAGCCAAAGCAGAAGCTATTCAAATAAAGATTTGGAATATCTTCAAGCAATACAGAACACATTCCTACTTCTTCAGGTGTCTCGGAAGAACCATTAAAAAATAAATCTCCTTTTTCTGCTTTGTGCTGACTTTCTGTTGGACCAATATTTACATAATCGAAGTAGCTTGTGTCAATTATTGGGTTGCTCATCACATTCATAAAAGGAATGTAAGGGCAATTGCCATCTTTGAAGTCTGCCTTTGATTTTCCAGAAAGTCCACCAAAAGGTTTACCCAATTTATCAACCGTTGTCCATTTCCAACCCTCTTTCGGTTTTAGCAACTCCTGCATTGCACCTGTTTTGATGTTTCGCTTTTTGGCAATGAGTTGTTCTAATTTTTGAATGAGTGCATCGGCATCATTTAAAGCGGTGGCAATGGCGGTTTGCTCAGCTTTGGTGGGGTATGGAATTTTTATTTTGTATAAATCTCTTGGGTATATAGCAGCAACGCTAGTAGTTCCGGTTGCAATTCCTCTCAATTGATATAAAGAAGTTGGTGTGTTTAAAATCAAGTTCATAAAGTCATCAGAAGAAATTTTATCTTCCTTAAACTTTATACGCATTATGTTGGAATTAAAATAAGCGGGATTTGCTTCATTCTTCCAGATTGCGACCTTGCCGACAAGCTCCAGCGTATTTCTTGTATTGAATATTACATCTCCAGAATGCAACCTATCAATTTCATTAGGAGTAATCCCCTTCTTGATAAAGTATTTCTTTTTTAAATCTATATGCCCTCTAGCTAGATTTCCCATTTTTATGAGAATATACTCGCCATCAACGTCATTATTAGGATAATTGCCTCCTAACTGAACATTTGAAATGATTTCACCAAAATCTTCAATAGTCCAATCATTTGGATAAAATCCTATCTCAGTATTTTTAAATCCTTCTACCATTTGTAATTCATTTGTTTTAAATGGTCTTCTACTTTGCTCGTCAATAAAGCCACATCGTTTGTGAGTTTTGGCATTGGCATTTCGTAGCGGTCTGCCAGTTCTTTAATGCGTTGCGTGAGTCGGTGGCTGATGTTGTCCATTTCGGTTCGTATGCGTAGCTCCATGTTTGCCATCCATTTCTTTTCTACCACAATGGTTTTTATTTCATCAATGGTCAGCTTTGGGTATTGGGCAATTACTTTCTTTTCCAGTTCGGCTTTGGCGGTTTTTATTTTGGCTTGGGTGTCGGCTTCATCGTCCATCAGTTTTTTGTAGGCAGCCAGCATATCAAATTCCTCTGCGTTTTCTTCGTTACGTTTACCAACTTCTTTTATGGCTTTGCCCAAATTGGCTTTGCTTATTTTGCCTTTGTCGTCTATGGCATTATTCAGTAAACCTTCTTCGCCTCCGTGTTCGTCACGCATTTCTTCCATATTGGCGTTCAGCGTTTCGGCTTTGGCTTCCAGTTCTTCAATGGCTTTTTGTTCTTTGTCAAAATATTCCTGTATCATCAATGCAGGCGGTATCAATCTGCCTTCCAATCCTTCGATACCAGCCACTTCTTTTACAATTTCCTTATCACCTTTTTTGGTTTTCTTCTCTTTGCGTTTCACTTCATTTCCTGCTCCCCATCCATCTGCGGCAATTTCGTAAAAGTCGTCCTGCATGGCTTCATCGTTGCCGTCAGGGCTCCAATAATCCATCAAATGCTGATACATGGCGTATTTATCGGTCAGTTGTTTGTTGTCGTAATGTTTCAGCAGGTTTTCAGAAATGATGTGTATTTCGTGTTTGGGTCTTAGTCCCTTGTCCAATGCTTTGGTGTAGGCAATTGTTTCCGTTTTCCATTTATCAAACACTTGTTCCATTTGCTTACCAAATGCGGTAAACTCAGGATGATTGAAAATGGTGTTTTTGATTTCATCGCTGGCAATAATCAGGTCATAAAAGTCGGGGCGTTGGTCAATGGCTTTGAACAAACCTGCTTTCAGCGTTGGATAAACCTTCCAGTAATTTTCCAATGCAACAATATCCCGATTGGGAATGCCACCCAACAAATGAGCTTCTATGTCTTGAACGTCTTCTGCTTCCTGGCTGTCAATGTAGCGGGGAATGTTCAGGTTGTAATCGTTCTTAGGGTCGGCTATTTCCGAAATCGGAACCAGTCGGGCATACTTTTTATCGCTTTGGCTTTGTGAATTGAATGTGTCCACCATTTTGTGAATGTCCTGCTCACGAAGGCGGTTTTTGTTGCCGTCTTTTTTAAAACCCTTGCTGGCGTCAATCATAAAAATATGCGTCCGCTTGTCGGCATCTTCCTTGTCCAGCACAATCAGCGAAGCGGCAATGCCCGTTCCGTAAAACAAGTTGGGCGGCAAACCAATGATGGCTTTGATGTATCCCTTTTTAATAATCTGCTTACGGATTTCGGCTTCTGCATTGCCACGAAACAACACACCCAAAGGCAATACGATACACGCCTTGCCTTTTGATTTCAATGATTTAATTAGATGGAGTAGAAAAGCAAAATCGCCATTCTTCTTTGGTGGAAAAGCATCGTAACCTTCAAAGCGTTTGTAGATGTCGTTCTTGGGGTCAAGTCCGTTCATCCATTTTTTGTAGCTAAAAGGCGGATTGGCTACTGCATAATCAAACTGTTTGAGTTCACCTGTTTCGTCATTTTTAAATTCAGGCGTTGCCATGGTGTTGCCCTGCTTGATGTCTGCATCGGCAAAATTGTGCAGCCACATATTCATCACGGCTAATGCTCGGGTAGCATTGTCGTTTTCTTGTCCGTAAATGGTAATACCATGCGGAGCAACATCAGCGGCTTTCAACAACAAAGAACCAGAACCGCAGGTTGGGTCATATATGGTTTCGTCCTGGCTTTTCGATTTGTTGATGCCAATTACCTGAGCCATTACACGGGAAACTTCCGAAGGTGTATAGAATTGTCCTTTGCTCTTTCCGCTTTCGGTGGCAAAGTGTCGCATCAGGTATTCGTAAGCATCACCTAACAAATCGTCTCCGTCTGCTCGGTTTTTACTAAAGTCAAGTTCGGGCTTGTTGAAGATGTTTAGCAGGTTAGTGAGCAAATCAATTTTGTCCTTGCCACTTCCCAATTTTGCGTTGTCTTCAAAGTCCGCTTCTGTGATAATACCTGTCAGTCCGTTGTTTTTGGCAAACTCACCAATGATGGTGTTAATCTTGTCGCCAATTTCGGGCTTGCCCCGATATTTAAGCATGTCATAAAAAGTCGTTCCCTCTTTCAATTCCACCAAAGGATCTTTCTTGTCGGAAACGTATTTCATAAACAACAAAACCAATACATAGTCCTTGTATTGGCTTGCGTCCATGCTGCCTCTTAGTTCGTCACAACTTGCCCAAAGTGAGCTGTATAATTCAGATTTTTTGATTGCCATTTATAGTCGTCTTATGCTGCTGTTTTACAATTTATTTTAATGTTGGTAAAGATAGTTTTTCTATGCCCTAAAGTGTCATTGGCGGGTGGGCAAAATTGGCTCTTTGGCTTTTGCTGAAGGGTTGGCTTTGCGGGAAAGGGCAAAAGCCAATGTGCCAATGCGGGCTGGCAGAAAATTGTTTTTAAAAAATGCGGGTGGGAAAAAAATAAAAAACACAGGGTCGGCAATGAGTGTCGGCTTACTCGCTGTCCGTTGTCAATATGGTCTGTATGTTGTTGTCCACCTGTCAAAATTTGTTTCTCTTTTTTCTGTTTTCACTCGGTCAATGTCTGCTGTGTCGTGTCGTTATACGCTTGCTGCCAACGGTTCGGGTATTGCCGAAGGCGGGGCGTTTCAGCACTACTGTTGATTTGAAATACTAAAGTTCGGTTAAGCACTAAACTGTCATAGAAGTTCGTCACCCCCGCTTTTGGCAATACCTTGTTAGCGGTTCGTGCTTCTGTCATCCGTGTCAAGTTGCACTGTCCAGTTAGGTTCTGCAATAAACTTTCTGATTGCTTATCTGTCGGGGGTTGTGCGTTGGTAAAAAAATTAAAACACCGAAGGGTTGGAGAAAAAAAATAAAATTCTTCTTGGGCTGGTGAAAAAAATACTCTCTTAAAAAAATTGCTTTCAGCGTTGGCTTCTGCGTTTTTTAAGAGTGTATTTTTTTGTGTGAGGGCTTTATTCTTTAAATCCATACTTCTTAATTTTTATCAGATTCCACTTCGCATATTTTTTATGTAGCTCTGAAAGTGGTTTTGTCCCAGCAACAATGTCAGCCATAAGTTTGTATTCGTAATCTTTCAATCGCTTGTTTGTCCTGTCCCACTGAACCATTTTTTTGATTGTTGCCAAAGTAATTTCAGCGTTTTCAATTTGTTTGGTTTGCTTCTCTGTCAGGTCGTCAATGTTGAATAATATTTCAGGTGCTTTGTCAATTACAGTTTCAAGTATTCTCAAACCGTTTGCAACTTCACTTTCTAAAATTCTTGAATTGCTTCTCACTCTGCCTCCAAGTGTATAAGCAATGTTTTGAAGATTGGCTGAAAGATTTTCTGTTGTTCTGCCCCATTCTTCAATCTGTCGCCAGATGTCAGAAGGAACAGCTTTTATCTTTTCTAAATTTTCTGCTTTCTCTTTTTGTTCTGTTTCATCTTCTGAAATTAAAACTCTTTTTGCAGAATTCTTTTTATCAATCATGTCTGCCTTGATTGAAGCAAAGTCGAGTTTGAAATTTTGTTGCTTTACCAGTTCCCAACAAGATTCTTTTCTTGCCCACATTTCAATCAATGATTCAGGACTTTCTGTTTTCAAAAAATTATCCATTGCAATCATTAACTCTTTCAAGAAATTCTGCAACTCATTTGATACACTTTGGTTTTTCCAAATCTTGTAAAGGTCAAGCTGATAGTCAGTTTTCAAACCTAAATAGGTAATAGAGTAGGGAACAGTTATGAAACGCAAATCACCAATTGCATTAGGTTTGACGCCATAAATTTTTTCGCAGGCTCGGTAAAGGATTGCTTTTGCAACTGCATCCTCAAAATAAATATTGTTGTTTCTGATTTTCACATTTGTGTTGTAAAGAATAAACTGATTGTAATTCTTCACATTCTTGATTACAAAATGAGGAGCAACAACTAATTTCTTTCCTTCATAAACTTCCTGATAAGCGTTGATATATTTTGCAAGTTCTTCTTTATTGAACATTTGATTTTTGGGGTTCTTTAAATCAAATGCTTTTTGTCGGCTCTTGGTAAAGCCGTCTTTCATTCTTGCATTTTTGTATTGTCCTCTTGCTCTTTCATAAAACCATTTTGTTTGTGTTGTGCTTTTGTCAGAGTGAGGAGTAAAAATTGTTCTTGACAATTTTTCAAAGTCAATATGATATGGTCTGTTGCTGCTTAAATCTGCTACTGAAACTTTGTTCTGTGTATTTGCATACTCGGCTATTCTTGAAACAATTCCACTGAAATTTGTTTTGTTATTTATCACAGAAAGTTTTACCTGAACAAAAATTTTAGAAACATCTGCTTTGTCTTTTTTCTGTGTGTGATAAATAGATGCTGTTGTTTGTCCTCCATTTACAATCTGCAAATCCTTCACCTTCGTAATCACAAGCCCTTTGTTCTTGCTGTCTTTTCCTATTTCAATGCTGTCAGCTGTTGCTGCAATGCCATTGTTGAATGCAAGAAACATGTGTGGTTCTTCCTTGATTGTTTTTCTGATTCCACCATTTACTTTTCCTGTTGACTGCAAGAAGGAACGAACATTTTGTTCAAGCAACCGCGAACCAAATCTTTCATAAATGTTTGCAAGTGCAAGTCCCGGAATTATTGCCAGATAAGATTTGTATTCATCATTGTCTGACGGAGATTCAATACATGGAATTTCAAAACCATCTTCAGCAAAATCAATTTCAATAGGAATGTGTGATTTCTCTGTGATGTTGTAGAGATAAGCAATGTCCACAACTCTTGAATAAACAGAGTAGCCGCTTATGGGTTCGGGCTTTGGCGGTTCGTTTGGGAAAATTCCGTCTGTAAGAATGATTGCATTTACACGAACCAAATTTTCTCTCAACTCTGTGCTTAAGGCAAGTTCACTTGCCAACTGAAAAATTTCTGACGATTCTTCAATTTCATTTACATAGTCCTTGTAAATTCCTTTGCGAAAAAAATTCAGAATTCGTTTTGATGCTGTATCAATTTCTGCTGTTGCTGTTCTTGCAATTTCATCTGTGCCTTTGAAAACGGTTATGAATAAATCAAGCGTTTCGTAATTGTCCGAAATGCTGTAAGCATTTATCTGATGCTGGTTCTTTGTTCCGATTCCTTTCTTGTCGTAAGCAAGACGAATATTTTCCGTTTCACCTGCAAGCGAAAGCAGGTCAACTGCAAATTGTGTAAATATTTGTTCGCTGTTGCCTCCATCTTCTTCACTCAACTGTGTTGCTTTGATGTCCTGAACAACACTCTGATAAAATTTATCAAGTTCAATATTTTCTGTTGCTGTGCTCATTAGAAATTTATTTTTTGAAACACAGCCGCTTCGTCCTGAACGAAACTCAAACACTGCGAAAGGATGATTGAATATTTCACATCGCCAACACCAACTCTTATTTCACTTTCCTGTATTCTCGGAAAATCATATTCAACTTTATAGAAAACATCTTGTCGGATGAAATAACCAACTGTTTCGTAAAGATTTCTCTGCAACTCAAAATATCCGACTTCATAAATTTTGCTTTTGAATTTGTTGTAAGCAAGTGAATCTTCAACTAACATTCCGCTTACTGAATCAACAATGTCATTCAGTGTTTCGCCTGAATTCTGCATCTGTTCAAGTGAAATGTGATACAAAAACAAATCGTCAAGATTGGTTGTGTCCAATTGTCTTTCATTACTGATATGAACTTTCTGATGATTATTGCCGTGAGTTGTTTTTACTTCAACTGCCCAAGTTCCGCTTTGAAAATCTCTTACCTGTTTTTCTGTTCCAATCCAAGTGCTGACAATTTCAAAATGGTTTCCGTTTGTCTGCAAATACTTTCTCAAAAAATAAAGTTCTCCGTAAAGCCCTCGTTGTTCTTCGGGTGTCAATCCCTGTAAACCAATTTTATTAAAAAGCGATTTCCATTTTTCAAATCGGTTGAGAATTTCTCTCACTAGTTTTCTTTCGTTGGTTTCTGCTGCAATGCTTGCAATCAAATCTTCGCAAAGCACAGTGAAAATATCTTTGTGCTGAAAGTTTAGTAGTTTAAAAACCAAAGCATTTTTTCCTGTCTGCGTTGGCGATGGAAATAAATCAACTTGAATTTCCTGCAAGTTTGAAAAGGCAGAAACATTCACTTCAATTGAATCAGAAATAGAAACACAAATGCAAAGAAGTTTTTCGGGATGCTGCATTGCAACATAAACATCAGGCAACACTGCACCTGAGTATCTGCGTAAGAGCAAACCTTTTGAAAGCGATTTATCGTTTTCAAGTTCTTCCCATATCTGATTAATTTTCGTCATCAGGTATATCTTCTACATTGTCGTCTATGTTGAATAATGGTAACAGTTGCTGATGAATTGCATAGCGGACTGTTGTGTTGAATCTGCTCCTTGGGAAGCTTACTGCAAAGCCAATCATTGGTTCGCTTCCTGCTGGCATTCCTGCTCTTTCGGCATCAATAAAATAAATCATCAGCAAAGCATTTTTTCTGAATTCATTTCTGACAATTTCTCCTTTCGGAAAATTGTATTTGTATTCTTTGCCCTGCCTTGTGTAATAATCAATTGTCCGTGCAAGTGCTGTTGCATAATCTTCTTTGCTCAAATCAAAAAATTCATCGTTGGGTCTTATGATGTGATTTTTAATTAAGTGCAAATTCTCTGTATCGTTTTTTGTTTTGTCGTGCGAACGGATAACGCAACCAACCTGTGCAATTCCATTTGAAGAATTCAAATGGTAAAAAACATCTGCTGTTTCTTTTGTGATAACTGCAATTCTCCAATTCATCAATTCGTTGCTTGCATTAGAAACATTTATGAAATCAAGCAGTTTGCTTGGTTCAACTTTTTTGAGATTGTCCGAAACTCTGAAACGCTGAAAGAAAGGTTTCACTATATCAACTGATACATTTCTCCAAAGAAAATGATTTGAGTTGCGTTCAAATTCATTTGGCAGAGAGTTAATCAGTTCTTTTGTGATTTTCAGATTTGAATTTATGACTGTTGGATTTTTCTGCAACTGATAGGATTCAACCAATCTTCCAGCCCAAGAAATTTCAACATTAACTGCTCTGCGGATTTTATTTGATGCAGAAATTTGTAAAACTCCCGGGTGTGTCCGCACACGCAATGCGTATTGTTCGGGTGTGCTGCCTGCAACATCAGCCATGTAATCAAACTCTGCTCTCAATTCTTCTGATGCAAGTGTGATATGGCAAAACCACTCATTCAATTCTCTGCTTGTAAATAATCTGCACAGGTCAACATATCCTGGTCTGTAACCAAACCACCTTCCCATCTGCATAAGTGTATCATACATTCGTGATGCACGTAAATAATAACTCACTGACAAACCTTCCAAAGTCAAACCTCTTGAAAGTTTATCGCCACCGATTGCAATTACTGACAAACCATTTTTGTGGTCATAATAATTTAGTGCATCGCCTGAACCTCCGTTAATTTCTTTCACCTGAATTCTTGATGCTGCTTCGTGCAAGTGTGCAAGCACATCAGCCCACTCATGCACCTGCACCTGTGCATCTAAATCAGCGTTTGTATCAAGTATCATTTGCGAAACAGTTTTGTAACTCTTGTATGTTTCATCAAAAGTTTCACCTCTGTATTCAGTGGTGTATTCGTAATCTTCTTCAAATGCTTTTCGCAATTCATCAATCACTGACGGAATTTTCATTTCAATTCCTCTGCGGTAAAAATCAAAAGTGTTTTCAACCAAGGTTTTTATGTGTCCCTGCCATGCAATAAATCGGCTCACATGAATCAACATTGAATTGTGATTGGTTACTTGTCCTCTCAATCTTCTTATGGCACAAGTGAGGATGAAACATTTTATAGCAGTCATTAAGGAAGGGGGCACTGTATCAGGCATTGCAGTGTCTCGTCTGTGTCCGTTCGGAATAAGTGTTGTGAAATCATCAACACGATTTACGATTGGTAAAACTGTGTCAGATTCATCATCATCTTCCAAAACTCTTATTCCAAAAACTTTATCGGGTCCAACATAATTTGAAGGTGCTGGAATGTTTATGATAAAATCTCTTGGGAAAATCTGGTCTTCTTCAATCGGAATAAAAATGTTTGCGAATGGAGTTGCTGTATAACCAACATATCCGCTTTTGTCAAACAGGCGAAGTGTATCACGAATCAGTGAGTTTATTCTTGTTGAAGTATCATCATCAGGATTTGTATTGATTGAAGCGTTGTCTGCTTCGTCATCAATCATCAGCAAAGATTTATTTCTGATAACTTTTCTTCCGTCAATTTCAACTGACTGTGCAGTGAGCCACAACAGCAATCTTTCCAATACTCTTGAATTTTTTTTTACAACTGCAATGATTGGGTCGGGTGTATGAAAATTTATTCCCATTGAGTTGGCTGCACCTGCTGTAAAATCTCCTTTCTCCAAACTTGAAGTAAGTGAGTGTGCAATTGCAATTCCTGTTTGGTCAAATCTTCCTACTCCGATTGCAATTCCGTTTTGGTCAAATGCTCTTTGATGTTGTGTATCAAATCCTAAAAAACCTTCATCCAATCGTAACTGTGTTTGACTTCTTAAATTGTTGTGAATACCTGCCAAAACAATTATGAGTTTGAACCCTGAATCAGCCGCTTTACAAATCAGTCCTGTGTAGTTTGAAGTTTTTCCTGACTGCACTTGTCCTACAACCAAACCGTATTTGCTCAACACAATATTTTGTGTCGGGTTAAAAAGTCCGTCAAGTGTTCTGTCTGTGAGTTTATCAAGCTGGCGTAAAACGGTATCTGAAAAGTTTTTTTCTTCTCTCATGTAATCGCTGTAACGATTCCAGAAATTCCATTTGATGTTTGCCTTTGCATCATTTATCCAAGGTAATCTTCTTTCTTCCGCTTCAATAATTCTGAAATCATCCATTCGGATATTGTAAAGCGATTCAATTTCTCTTATGAGTGCATCTCTGTCAAGTCCTGCATACATAGGAATCAACAAAACATTATTCACTGCTTCTTCAATCTGTTGTTTTGTAATTGAACCAGTGAATGGTAAAAGTGTTCGTATAGTTTTTATTACTTGTGCAATCATACTTTTTCAGTTAAGAATTCAAGGAAGTGAGGGAAGTGATTGAAAGGGTCAATGTGTGCTATGTGTGCCTTTGCCTGTTCTTCTGTCTTTCCGTTTTTAATTAAGTTGGCGAACATCATCTGCATTGTGCTTCTGATTATTTCTTGGTCAATTCCTTCAAATGGTTTTCCCTGTGCTTCGGGTTGTTCCGATTCTTTAATGAAAATTGATTTTGTTGGAATCGTTTCTTCAATGAAGCGAATGAGCTTGTCAATTGCTTTTTCAGGATTTGTCCTTGATTCTGAAATTATTTTTTCAAGCAACGGATGTTCTCTGTTGATTTTGTAAAACCATTTATCGCCTCGTTTGTGGTCAAGCCAAAGTGGAACAAATTTTTGACCTGCAATTGGTTTTACATTTTTCCCTTTGTGTCGGTAAACTTCAACCGCCTGTGCCCTTACTTTTAATGCGTATGCTTTTATCTGTTCTCTGTAAAGCAGTGGCGGTCTTGCAACTGATTTCTTAATATCAATCTGCCATTCAGAATCAAGTGAGTTTGGTAAATCAATCTGAATTCGTGTTAGTTTGTAATGTTCTTCTTTTCTGAACAAGCCAAGCCAGTCGCCAGCCAGCAACAACCTTTCGTTTCTGTAAATGTAAAATCCCTGCTGCTCATTCCATCCTCTTGCACCTTCTGCATTTCTGTATTGCTCTTCTGAAATTTTTGATTTGTGTGGCAACACAAAACCTTCAATCTCTACATTTCCATTTTGGATTTTTTCTTTCGGAAAAATCTGTGTCGTGGATTCGTTTTGTAAAAACGGATTCCATGCAATTATTTTTTCTTCCTGAAAATAAATTGTGATTCTGTTTTGTTCAATGAAGCGATGAAACACCATTGCAAGATGTTTCTTCACATGCTCCATGATAAAAAGAAATTTGTCTAAAGCATTTTTATCATCTTGCCTGAAATCTTTTACAACTCTGTCAATGTCGTTCCAAATTACTGTTGTGCCTGTTTTTAATTTTGAAATTTCCTTTTCAAATTTTTCATCAGGCAAATATTTTATCAAGTCCCACTTACCTGTAAGTTTTACAAAATCTAAATCCCAAGTCCAGTAAACAAGTTCTGCATTTTCTTTTTTGCTGATAACAGAAAGTTTTCTTGCCTGTGAAAAAGATGCTGTCTTTAATCCTAAACCAAATCTTCCTAAATCACTGCTACTTCTGTCGCTTAATGGATTTTTGCTCCCTGGTCTTAATGCCTGAATCAGTTCTTCGTTATTCATTCCTGAACCATCGTCTTTCACTGCAAGCCAAGTGTCAGCACCTAACCATTCAAAACTCACCCAAACATTTTTTGCTCCTGCTGAAATGGAATTATCAATGATGTCCGCTACTGCTGTTTCAATGTTGTATCCAATTGCACGAAAGGTTTCAATCATTGATGCTGCTTCGGGAATCGCTGATGTTGTCGGGATATTTTTATAGTTGATTGGTTTTGCCATTTTCTAAAAAGCATCTTTTATTTTTTCTGCGATGAACTCCGCCATCAGTGGCGGCACTGCATTTCCTATTTGTTTAAAGGATGCAGTTCTGCCACCTTCAAAATAAAAGTCGTCTGGAAATGACTGAATACGGGCTGCCTCTCTCACAGAGATTGAGCGGATTTGTTTCAGGTCAGGGTAGATGTAGTAATGTCCGTCACATGATATGTGTGCAACAACTGTGTGTGAAACTGTGTAAGGGTCAACAACCTGAAAACGGTTTAAGAATGAAGTTGTGTTTTTGTGTGTCTGCAAATGCTTTGGCAACTCTGCATAATTTAAACGCTTCTTGTTTTCAACCCAACTTGTGATTGCCCTGCGGTAAATTTCTAAATCTCTTTCGTTGTGTGGTCGTGCCACATGCAGCGTTGTAAAATCAAGCCCATTTCTGATGTGTGATTTTTCAAGATACTCGTTGATAGGTTTTTTGTAGAAAGTGTAATCCTCACCAGTGCCGTGTTTCAGTGTTGGCAAATCAGAAAACAAATCTTTCATAACCTGATACTTGTTGTCAAGTTTTGGAAATTCAGGATAAGAGAATTTAAAACCTTTTTTCCATCCGATAAGAATTACTCTCTTGCGGTCTTGCAGCACTCTGAAATCTCTTGCATTTAAAACTTTGAAATCAAACTCATAACCTGCTCTTGAAATTGCTTTTTGGATTTTCAAAAAGTGTTCACCGTTTTTTGCCGAAAGAATGCCCGGCACATTTTCAAACACAAACATTTTTGGTTTGTATTTCTCCAAAAATTTTATGTAGAGTTTGTAAAGAAAATTTCTTGGGTCGTTCTCCATATTCTGTGGGTCTCTGGCTCTGCCAACCACTGAATACGCCTGACAAGGCGGTCCACCGATTATTACATCAACCTTTTTATTTTTTGTCTGCTCATCAATCTGACTGAAAATATTTTTGATTGTCTTGGTTGAGATTTCCGAATGAATAACGGAATTGATTTTACTTTTTGGGATGGAATCCCAAAGAGTTTTTCTGTCAATTTCTTTTTTCAGATACTTAATGTAAGTGTCGAGCTGGTCGGTTTCTTTTAGATGATGGTATGCAACTCTTGTCCGCAAAGTTTCACAGGCATATCCGTTCATCTCCACATGTGCTACAGGATTAAATCCATGTCGGATAAACCCTTCAGAAAGCCCGCCAGCACCTGCGAATAAATCTATGTAATTGAGTTCTCTCATGCTTTAATTCAGTGCTGATAGTTTGTTTAGCCGTGTCAATATTTTATTCAAAGTTTTCTCTTGCTTTTGTCCTTTTAATTCACATTCAAAGATGCTGAAAACTTTCCAACCTTCGTTTTTCAAACGCAAAATATTTTCATCGTCTCTTTGTTTATTCCCTTCAATTTTATTTACCCAAAATCTTGTTCTCGTTTTCGGAACAGCATAAAAGCGACAGTTCTCATGCCCATGCCAAAAACAACCGTGAACCAAAATTGCGGTTCGCAATTTTGGTAAAACGATGTCGGGCTTGCCCGACAGTTTTTTATCATGGAGTTTGTAACGAAAACCATTTGCAAAGAGAAATTTTCTAACTAAAAGTTCGGGCTTAGTGTCCTTGCTTTTGATTTGGCTCATGTTGTAACTTCTTGTCTGCTTATTATGAACATCACTCATGCTACGAAGATAAATAAAGCGTTGGCTGATTGCACTCTTTTGACTGCCACTTGCGTTGGCTTGTGTGAGGAGTGGCAGGCAAATGTGTGCAATGTGCGGCTGCCATAGAATTTTATTTTTTTTGTGCGGTGGGGGTGTTTTAATTTTTTTATTGCGTAGGCATGAGTGTCGGACTGTCCGCCAGAACTGTCCCGAATTTATGTTACCTGTATGTCGTTGTCCACCTGTCAAAATTTGTTGTCTTTAAGTTTATTGTCAGCCCGTCTGTTTAATGGTTGCACTGTCCCAATAGCATGACCGCTAACGGTTTGGGGCTTGGCGAAGGGCGGGATTTTTAGCACTAAAGTTCGTACGAAGCACAAATGTTGAACCTTGTAAAAATGTTTCTACGAAGCACGTCAGCCCGCCTTTTGCCAAACCCATGTTAGCGGTTCGGCTTTCTTTTCTGTTCGCTTTATAAGTTGTTAAACCAATCATTTTTTATGTCAATAGTTTCGGTCAACTTAGTGTCAACCCCTAATTTTAGTTCTTTTAATTTGTCGCAAAGAAGTTCTCCGTCAATGAGGTCAATTGGTGGTGCACCGTCACGAGTTGCTTCTTTCAATGCTTCTCTTGTAAAAGTTCCCGTTGTGATTACAAGTCCTTTGTCAGCACGACCTTGCATTGCACCTCTAAAGTCACGAATTTGGCTTGGTGTCACGGAACCTTTATAACGCTTGCATTGGAAAATAACGTGAAAGCTTAATAGCCCGCTTACTCTAACAATTCCTTTTCCGTCAATTCCACCGTCACCGGCTTTGCCTGTTACTTCAACTTGAAAAAATCCGCTTTCTCTTAAAAGTCGTTGTGCAAGTCGCTCAAATGCTGCTGGAGAAATATTGTAAAGAACATTTAGTAGTCTTTCTTTCCACTCTTCTGTGTTGTCAACTTCGTTTGTTACTTCTTGTTGAAGTTCTTCCTCTGTTTTCTTGTTGGTTTTTATTTTGGGTTGAGTTGGTTTGTCTTGTTCTCTAACAGCTCTAACAATTTCTATATGGTCAAGTTTTGTAACGTCAATGTCTGCTTTGGATAAAGCCCAAATGCCTCTACTGGAATTTTCTAAAAGTCCGAATTTTTTCAAGTAAGTTCTACTCCAAGCAAGTCGGTAATCTACTTCAATAGTTGTTCCTTCTTCACCGTGGGGAATTTGCAAAATGTCGTCTGGTATGTTTGCAATTTCATAAACTTTTGTGTTTATCTCTTCAACTGTCCCCGAGCCACCTAAGTCAATAAGTGCCTTGACTGTCGGAACGATAAGTTCGTCAAATGAAGGTAGGTTACTATTCTGTTTTTTTCTTGCCATTTATGTCTGTTGTTTCTTGTTCGTGTCGTCTTTTAAGCTGACCGCTAACGTTTTCGGGCTTTGCGTTCGGGCGGGTTTCGGAGCACAAAACTGTCAACCAGCACTGAACTTGAATAGAAGCACAAAGCTCCAAGTTTGCACGTCACCCCGCCTGA
>CAYOYW010000014.1:0-20308 GCA_964408305.1 uncultured Candidatus Saccharibacteria bacterium | reverse complement strand
ACTGATGCTTCTGCTGCAGGAAAGACATTTGCGGGCGCTGGAAAGACATACAACAACTTCTGGTTTGCTCCAGGTGCTGGTTCTGGAAGTCTCACTATATCTGGGAACAATACATTTAATGACTTCAAAGATGATGGTTCTGTTGCGCACTCTATTCTCTTTACGACAGGATCAACACAATCACTTTCTTCATGGTCTGTCTCTGGAACAGCAGGGCAACTCATTACAATAAATAGTACTGATACCGATACTCATACATTGATAAAACTCGGAGGTGGGGCAGTCAACGCTGATTATTTGAATATTCAACATTCCATTGTTAGTCCTTATGGTATGTGGTTTGCTGGCACACACAGCGTTAACAATCAAGGAAATGCTAGTGCTGGTAGTGGATGGTTCTTTCAGGCAGAGTTTACCTATAGAGGCGGCGGTGGCGGCGGAGGAGGAGAATCACAAAGCGGCGGCGGCGGCTCTACTGGCGGCGGTGGCTCAGGCGGCGGCGGAGTTGGCGGTGGCGAAGGAGGAAACGGCGGCGGCGGTCCTACTGGCGGCGGAGGAGGCGGCGGAGGAGGAGACGCTGGATAATATCTTGTGATACACTAGTACTGCTATGATTGAAAATCAAAACATAAACCAAGTAAAACCTCGAAGAAGAACATTCAGAAGATATATTCCACTTATTCTTGTTGTACTGGTTATTGTCCTTGCGATTACTTCTGCATATTTTTATAAAAAAAGTACCAGTAACACGAATCAAGCTTCACAAGCAGAAGTTAAGTCTCTCGTTGAGCGAGTAGGAAGGCTCGCTGTTCTCCCGACCGATGAAACACCAACAATTGCAACAGTTTCAGATCCTGAGGCGCTCAAAAACCAGTCTTTTTTTGCGAATGCAAAAAAAGGGGATAAGGTGCTGATTTACAGTAATGCAAAAAAAGCAATTCTGTATGATCCAGACATTGATAAAATTATCACTATTGCACCATTAAATACAGAACAAGAAAAAGCTGCGCCACAGACAACCTCTGATACCACAACAAAGACCACCTCACAGAAGAAAAACTAGTATACTAGTAGGTATACAACCTTTTGTGCAAAAATGAATAGTAATAGTCTCTTCCAAAAAATAATCGGTCTTCTTTTCATCGTTTCTTTTACTACGGTGCAGTTTGTGTATGCTGCTGATTTAACAAGTGCTAGTTTTATTATTCGTGACCCACTAGTTGGAACTGGTGGCTCCTACGGTACTTCAAGTAGCTTTGCCGCGTATGGCTCTGGGGACATGACTATGATAGGAGACGGTTCATCGAGTTCTTTTATTGGTCGGTACGGATTTCTTTGGTATCCATATGTAACCCAGGGAACATTCACAGTAACTCCAAGTGGTGCTGATGCAAATCTTTCATGGGGCGCATCAACTGCTGGGCTTGGCTGGAGTGTTTCCGGGTATAACACTGGTATCGCAACAGTTAGTGGTGGGCCCTACACCTATACCAATGTTGGAAATGTTACGAGCTATTCGTATACAGGACTTACCCCAGGGCAATATTGTTTTGTCCTGCAAACACTCGATGCATTTTCTAATGTGATTGCAACATCTCCTGAGCAATGTATTACTATTGATCCAACAATTACTTTCTCAATTTCTGCAAACACTGTTGATTTTGGAACGCTCTCATCGACCTCTCCGAGGTATGCAAACACTTCTGGTGGAAGTGCTACAAACACTGTGGCGCATACAATGAGCGCAGCAAGCAATGCTCCTTCAGGATATACAATCACTTATAACGGTCCAACACTCACGAGTGGAGCAAATACAATCACTGCAGCAACAATTCCAAATGATGTCGATGGCACACAAGGTACTCCACAATTTGCGCTTTCACTCTCTTCTTCTGGTAGTGCCACAATTACTGCTGATTATAATCAGGCAAATAGTCCTAACCCAAATTGGAAATTTATTGCAAATACTACCGATACCATTGCCTCAACAAGCGGGGTAACAACGACTGAAACATTTAGTAATCGCTACTTAGCAAACATAGCAGCAACAACACCAGCTGGTACTTATACTGCGCCGATTACCTATGTTATTACAGGTAATTTTTAATTAATTATGTGGATAACTAAGGGTTTTTTATTGATTTGCTCGTATAGTATTGCTATACTAAGAGGAAGTACTAGGTAAGTGCTTACAAAACAGTATTATTCGTTTATTTTTTATTTAAAAAGAACTTTACTTTCATGAGAAAAAAAATAATTAGCGCGTTCTCAATCATTGCTATCGTCTTTGGAACCATTGGTTTCAATCCAGGTGTCGCTGTTGCTGCACAAATGACTGGAGTAAAAGATACAATGTCAACATTAGCAACATCTGCTACTGCTACTCATACAATTCAGTGGACACTTCCTGGCTCTGACAAGAACACAGTAAATGACACTATTGCTATTGATTTTGTTGCTGCAGATATTGTACCGAGTGGTACATGGCAAACATCTGACTTTACCTTTACTGGTAATGGAGCTGGATCAAATGTGGCACCAGCTGCTGTTGGTACAACAGGGTCACCAGCAACTTGTTCTGGTAGTTCTTCTACTAACTATATAGTCAATGTTGATGCTTCAGCGGCAACATTTACAATAACGCTCTGTACTGGATGGACACAATCAGCCTCTGCTTTTGCAAGTACTTTTGTTATTAACGGCACAGCAGCATCAGGTACTGGTTTGTTAACCAATAAATCAACTGATATTGATTCCTCAAAGTTTACGATTACTGATACCGGGGACGATACAGATAGTGCTACAGGTGCTATTGCTGTGGAAACAAACGGCGTTGTTACTGTGACTGCAAATGTTGATCCTACACTTACCTTCTCAAATTCACAAAGTACTGTTGATTTTGGAACTCTTACCTCAGGCGCTGCTCGATATGCAACGGGAGGCGCTTCTTCTGGGGGTAACTCATCTTCGTCAACAAATGCTCACGCACTTACTGTTGGGACAAATGCGACTTCAGGATACACCGTAACTTATCTTTCATCTGCAACTCTCACCAGCGGAGCTAACAACATTGCTGCCGCTACAATTTCTGGATCTGCTTCTGGAACTCCAGGCACTGCACAGTTTGCTCTTCAAGCAGCCTCTAGCTCTGGATCGCCAACTATTCCAAGTGCTTATCAAGCCTCAAGTAATAATTGGAAATTCCAAACTTCGCTTGACACTCTATTCTCTGCAGGTGCTCCAGCATCAAGTGATTCTGTAAATGTACGATACATTGCGAATATACCAGCGTCTCAACCAGCGGGTAGTTATAGTACCACTATTACTTATGTTGCAACTGGTAACTTCTAATAAATAAATTTATCTCGTTAATTGTCCTTCATGTTTAAAGGAAAATCACTCATCGCCATATTGCTTCTGGCAGGGCTTGTCCTCGTGCCAAAGAGTGCACATGCGCTCACACTAAGCCCAATCCGCTATGAAATCTCTGGTAATCCGGGTGAAGTTCTTACTGAAGAAATCAAAGTTTTTAACGAGAGTAAGAAAAGTCAGTTTTACTATATATCATTTTCAAATTTTGAAGCTCAAGGAGATTCAGGAAGTCCTGCTTTTGTTGATCCAAAAGAGGGTCTTGGTACTTGGATTACGACATCAGAAGCTTCTTTAAATCTTGCAGCAGGAGAGCAGAAGACTGTTACCTTTAAAATTGCAATTCCAAAAGATGCTGAGCCAGGCGGTCACTTTGCAGCACTCTTTTTTGGAACAACAGCACCAGGAGAGTCAAACGGTGTCTCTATTGGTACAAAGACAGGAGCGCTCATTCTGCTCTCTGTTGCTGGAGAAGTAAGAGAGTCAGCTGGTCTCGTTGATTTTCAACTTCATAACAACAAACATTTTTATAAGTCGCTTCCTGTTGGATTTCAATACCGCTTCTCAAACCAAGGGGGCGATCGGGTAAAACCAAAAGGAAATGTGATAGTTCGTTCAATTCTTGGGTGGAGAGTAAAAAAGGTAAATGCAAATCCCGGTGATGGAAATGTACTCCCAAAAACAACTCGTAAGTTTACCCCTGAGTGGAGTAAACGAACAAGTATTTCTGATCGCGATCAAGAGAATGCCCGAAATGAAAAATATTCTTTCAAAAAGGCGGTTGTTGATGAGTGGCACAACTTTGCTGTTGGTATCTATAGAGCACGGCTTATTTCTGAATTTGGGACGACAAATCAAGTTGTAAAAAGTAAAGCCGTTTACTTTGTTGTGTTTCCGTGGGAACTACTCCTCGTTATCTTTGTTCTCGGTACCCCAATCTTCTTTATTCTTCGAATGTTAGTCCGAAGATACAATAGAGCGATTATTAGAAAAGCACAAAAAGGATTTGCGAATCAGCAGGGTATATGAGGATTATATGGCTCGAGGTAGCAAACATTCTTTTTTAACCCTACTCGTCTTCTTTTTACTGTTTTTTGTTTCAATCCCTGTCTCTGCTCTTACCATAACACAAACAGAAGTTGTTTCTGTATCAGCGCTTGTTGGTACGATTCCATCGCTTGACGGTGGTGGAGGGGGTGGGTACCAAAGTGGTGCAAGGTTTTCAGGACTTGCCTACCCTCAAGCAACGGTTGTTGTTTTGAAACGAGATGGCACTTTACTTAGTACCATAGCTGATGCTCGTGGAAGGTTTTCTATTTTTGTTCCTGAAAATGATTGGCAACTTTTTACCCTTTATGCGATTGATATATATGGAAGAAAATCGACACTACTTAACTTTCCGACCGTTCTTTATAGCGGTGTCATAACTGATATTACAGGTATTAAATTTGCGCCAACAATCACTACTGACAAACTTTCTGTTAAACAAGGTGACTTTATCGCTATTGAAGGCTCATCGCTTCCACTTACAACGGTGGAGATTTTAGTTGAAGGAGTTGAAGAAAGAGTCTTTTCGCTTACTTCAGATAATACTGGTCTTTATAGGCTCACTATTCCAGCAAGTTTTAAAGAGGGGGAGTATTCGCTTCGAGCTCACTACATAGGAGATAGTAGAACAAGTAAAGCAGTTAAACTTACTGTTGGTAGTGTTTCTATTTCTCGTATTGAAGCAACAACAAATATTCCAGGAGATTGTAATGTTGATCAACAGGTAACGCTCACTGATTTTTCGGTCCTTGCCTATTGGTATGGTAAGTCAAACCCTCCTCGTTGTGTCGATACAAATAATGATGGAAAAATAAATCTGGTAGACTTTAGTATTCTTGCTTTTTATTGGAATGGGTAACATATGAAAACAAAAAAAACTACATTTCTTATCGTATTTTTACTTCTGGTTGCTAGCAGTGTTTCTGATGTTAGTGCAGCGGTGCTCTCTTTGAATACAAAATCAGAAGTTCAAAAAGGAGAACGCACAAACCTTGATATCATTATTGATCCCGAAAAAGATAGTATTAATTCTGTTGGACTTAGTCTTCGTTTTGATTCTCACAAATTTCGTTTTGCTGGTTTTAGCGCAAAACAAAGCAGTATACCGATTTGGGTTGAGGAACCTAAAGAAAGAGAAAAGGGGATAATTTCATTTTCAGGTGTTATTCCAGGAGGTATTGAGCATCTTTATGACCCTCTCCACACAGCGAGCACCGCTATTCCTCTGGTAAGATTGTTCTTTGTTGCGGAAAACAAAGGAGCAGACACTTTTTCTTTTGCTGATACGCTTGTTTTAAAAAACGATGGAAAAGGTTCGCCGGTACCAGTTACAACAAAAGATACTACTGTTACAATAAGTGGCACTCTCAGTGAGAATGTATATCTCTCTGATACTACTCCTCCAAAACCTTTCACCATTACGCTCATAGAACGCTCATTTTTTGGTAAAACACCGAGGCTTGCTGTCTTTTCCGCAGAAGATGATAGTAGTGCCATTGAACATTATGAAGTTTCTGTTGGCGGGCTTTCTTTTGTGAAAGCGACAAGTCCATACCCACTTCCGTATAAGCTCTTCCCTTATGTGTTTTCTGTTAAGGCTTTTGATTTTTCAGGCAATGTAACAGAACAGCAAATCACTATTTCTGGAGAAAAACCATATGGTGTAGGTATACTCTTTGCTATTCTAGCGATAGCCTTTTTGCTCTATCGATTTTATACTAGAAGGAAGCTTTTATGATGAGATATCTTCGTTTTTCAATATTTTGTGGGTTTTTAGCACTTTTTGTCTTTCCGGCAAGTGCTTTTGCTCGTGCGACCTTTACACTGAGCACTCCCAGTAAAGTAGTCACGCTTGGAGATTCAGTTACTATTTCTATCGGTGTTAACAGTCAATCTCAGGCAATGAATGCTGTTTCTGGAACAATAAATGTTCAAGGAGGACTTAGTCTTACTGGAGTAAACAAAGGAGGTAGTATTATTGATTTTTGGACCGCTGAACCGAGGATTATCGGCGCTCAATCTCGTTTTGAAGGAGTTGTCCTCAGTCCTGGTTATCAAGGACAAAATGGTAAACTTTTTACCCTCACTTTTTCAGCACGCAAAGAAGGCATTGCGACAATTATTTTTTCTGACGGGGCGATACTGGCAAATGATGGCTTAGGAAGTAATATTATTGACTCACTCCCAAGTTTAACAATAGAGGTAAAGCCTGCACTTGTTGACACCATACCAAGAAGCCCTATTGCACAGATAGAGAATTTTGGCGCTCCTGGAAAGATTGTTGCGCTTCCTGTTATTACAGAGTACTCAGAGATTGTGGATGATAAGGGAAGAGCTTTTGTAAAAGGCAAGGGTGAACCAAATGCACTTACCAAGATTGTCTTTAATGACACATCACTCAAATCTCTCGGGGAGCAGTTTATAAACGCTCTACAAACAAAAAAGAATAAACCTACGGAAGCTTTGGTAAAAAATGATAAGGATGGACTTTTTCAATATCTCTCAGCGAATAACCTTGTTGCTGGGGCATATAATGTAACACCTTACCTTATTGATGAAGATAAGCAAACTCAAAAACCAGGCTTCGGGGTTCGTTTGCTTGTTAATAATAGTAAGTTGGTCAAACTACTCGTTGTTTTTATAAACATACTTGCACTTTTGATCCCAATTGTTTGTCTTGGCGTTATTATTTACTTTATTCCGTGGTACTCTCGCCTACGAATGAGACTCCTCGGTCATAAAATGCAACTAGAAGATGAGCGACTTAATTTGACAGAAAAAGAGATCAAACAAAAAGAAGCTCTGATCGAAAAAACTTAAAAAAGCCCTTTTTCTCGTGTTACAATAGTCTTATCTATGTTTCTGCGTCGTTCTATTTTTGCAGCTCTACTCGCTATAAGTCTTTTTCCTTTTCATACCCAGGCTGCGGTGCTTTCTCCTGACCAGGCGCTATGGCTTAAGAAACACAATAATACACTTGTTGTTCGCCCAGAGAAAAACTACCCCCCTTTCTCGTTTGTTTCAACAAGTCCTAGTGTAAGACCAAAAGGTTTAGCAGTAGACTATCTCGAACTCATTGCCAAGAAGATAAATGCGCAACCAACCTTTTTAGATGCAAAATCAAGGAACAGTATTCTCGAAGATCTTAAATCTGGCAAAGAGGGCATCGTTCTTGCGCTTTCACAAACAGATGAACGAGATGAGTACCTTTATTTTTCTGAGCCATTTATTACGCTCCCTGCTGTTATTGTGACAAGAAAAGATTTTAAATCAGAAAAGAAAGAGCTTTCGCTTGCAGACCTAAATGCTAAGCAAGTAGCTATCACCGAAGGGTACGCGGTGATGGATTATGTGAAAAACAATTATCAAAGGGTTATTATCGAAAGTGTTTCTGATGATGAAATAGGTCTCCAGAAACTCCTCCTCGGAGAAGTAGATGCTGCGGTTATGGATCTTGCTTCGCTATCGTATTATACCTCTCATGACATGCTTTCTTATGTTACTGTTGCTGGACAGACAGGGTTCGAGTATAAACTTTCTTTTGCTGTTTCAAAAAATACACCTGACCTTCAAATTATTTTAAATGCCGGCTTAAAAGAAATTACGCCGTCTGAGCGAGCGTTGATAAAAGACCGGTGGATTACTTTTCCAACAAAAAAAGAAAATGATTCTCAAAATCTTTTTTCAATTCTTTCAGAAGGGATCCCGCTGTGGATTGTCATCACGGTGAGTTCTGCAATTGTTATTTTTATTTTACTCACCATAATTATTGTTCATAATAGAAGACATCACCGTATACATGTCGCAGCACTTGCTCGAGCCCATGATAAAAAAGAGAAAGTTTCAGCGCTTGTCAGGGAGCTTGAAGAGCTAGAAAATGCAAACAGTGTTTTAGGGGAAAATATGGAGGAAATTAAAGCCTTAGAGGAATCAATACAAGAAAAAATAAAGCGTATTAATGAACGCTAATATAGGGTATACTAAGCTTGTATTTACACCATTTTATGATATTTACCCGTAAAGCGTTTTTCTTAGTTTTTGCGTTAGTGTTCCTACCGAGAGTTTGCCTTGCTGCTTCAGAAAAATTCTTGACACCAGAAGAAAATAAATGGCTTTTAAGTAAAAATAATGTAGTTATTGTCAGGCCAGAAAATAATTATCCACCATTTATCTTTAGTACAGGTGTGGGTATGCAAGGTCTTGGGGTCGACTATCTTGAGCTTATTGCAAAAGAGGCAGGATTTAAAATCCAGTATTTTGATCCAAGTCCACTCTCTTCTATTTTGAGTAGCTTAAAAGAAGGGAAAAATGGTGTCGTTGTCGCAATAAGTAAAACTGCTGACCGGGAAGACTATCTTAACTTTACAAAACCTTTTATTACTGTACCCGCCGTTATTGTAATAAGAAAAGATAGTAATATAAAAGATAAAAATGTAACACTCGCTGATTTTTCTGGGAAAATAGTCGCAGTGGGTAAATCCTATGCAGTTGAATCTTATATAAAAGAAAACTATAGCAAGGTTGTTATCGATGAGGTGGTGGATGATGAGGTGGGTATACAGAAGCTCCTTCTCGGAGAAGTAGATGCTGCGGTTATGGATCTTGCTTCGCTATCGTACTATACAAGTAAAAAAGCTCTTCCTTATGTTTCCATCGGTGGTCAGACTGGTTTTGATTACCAACTTGCCTTTGGTATTTCAAAAGATATGCCGTTACTTGTTAGTATTTTTGATAAGGCACTAGAGACAATAACACCACAACAGAGACTCACAATGCGTGATACTTGGATTACATTTAAAGATCAAGCTGAACCCCATCGAGGAGTAAAAGAAGTTATTTCTGAAAACAGTGTTCTTATTGTCGCGCTTATCTTTTTGAGCATCTTTTTTACTGTAATTATCTATTTTCTTATAAGAAACTTTTCAAAAACACAAAACATTTTAATTCGAAGTATTTGGAATCGAACTCCTACAAAAGATCAAAATCAAATAAATGAAAAAATTAAAGAGCTCGAAGAGGCAAAGCATGCTATCGCAGAAGAACTCGAACATATTGAAACTATTGAAGAGGAGATAAAGAAAGAGATTAAATAAAACCACTTCTGGTCGTTTTATTTAGAGGATTTTAAAACTGAGCCGAAAGAGGGACTTGAACCCACGACCTTCGCTTTACAAAAGCGTTGCTCTACCAACTGAGCTATTTCGGCGTTTACCCTGACCGTTTAATCTAACTGTTTTTTGTTACAAAAATCTGTATCTACCAAAACAGCTACTCCGGCGTTTACTAGAAATAAATTTCTAGTACTACTATTTTACACATTTTTCTTATTTCGTCTATGCCTCGAAGAAGGGGGTTTGCTGGCTTCTTTTTCCTCATTTTTATATTCAGAAACACTCATGAGGAAGTATGATGATGGACCGTGTTCAAGACCAATCAGCTCATCCTTTTTCTCAAACGCTTTTTTTGCTTTTGGAAAGAGTGTAAAGAAGCCTTTTGCAAGAACCTGTAGCCCTTTATAGAGCACCTTTTCAATTACTCGGCTAAGGAAAAAGAAAGATTTTCTAAAGAAGCGAAGTGTTTTTTGGTAGAACGGTGAAAGTGCTTTCAAAAAACCGTGCTCCATGCTTTCATGAGGAATTGTTCTTCTCCAGACTCCATACATAAAAAGGAGCCAAAATATGAGGGCTGAGATAAGAAATAAAATACCAAAGGTAACCATAGGACTATCCTATAGTATAACTCTTCCAAGATACTACTTCAGCACCTGCTTTAGTAAGGAGTGCTCCAACAGTGACACTATCATCTTTAAAGAAAGGCTGGTCAAGAAGTGTCTGCTCTTTGAAATAGCCAGAGAGCTTTCCTTCAAGCATTTTTGCTTTGATGTCTTCTGGTTTACCACTTTCCTCAACTTCTTTTTTGAAGACTTCAATAACCTTTGCTTTATCTTCTTCCTTGATGTCGTCACTTTTTAGATAGTGGGGCTTGAGTGCACTGATATGCATCGCAATATCCTTTGCCAGTTCAGGAGCGCCACCGGTAAGGACAACGATCACTCCATTTTTACCAGTGAAGTGTGTGTATGATCCGATAACAGCTCCTTCGAAGATTTCGATATCGCCAAGCTGAATGTTCTCTCCAGTTGTAAGGACTGCACTACTAATAGCACTGCTTGCTACTTCTTTTGCCTTTTCAATACCATCATTCCATGCTGTTTCGAGGATACTATTTCCGCAGGTAATGAAGTCTTGGTTTTGTGCGACAAAGTCTGTCTCACAATAGAGGGTTACAACGATTGCTCGAGTGCCTTCATTTTTCACAAAAACACGACCGTCGTTTGCTGACCGTTCAGATTTCTTTTCTGCCATTTCAGAGCCTTTTTTTCGAAGGACAATGAGTGCTTTTTCCATGTCGCCACCAGTTTCTTCAAGTGCTTTTCGACATTGCATTACTGATACTCCTGTTTTATCTCGGAGCTCTTTTACTTGTTCTGTTGTGATAGTCATTCGTGTTTTTCGTTATGTAAATAATTAATTTGCAAATGCGTCCCTTAGTATAGCAAGAAGTGCTTTGATACTAGAAGCAGAACTGTCGTTTGCGATGATAGGGTATGAGATACCTCTGATTGAGCAGTCAGTATTTCCAATTGAAACAACAGGCACTCCTACTTTTCGTGCTTCTGCGATAGCGATGTGCTCTTTTTTTGTATCAACAATAACAACAGCATCAGGCATTTTGGTAAGACCAGTAAGGCCACTAAAGTATTTGTTAAGACGATCCATTTCTCGTTGGAGGAGGAGCTGCTCTTTCTTTGTGTACTTGTCAAAGCCACCAGAGATTCGTTCTTCTTTCAAATCTGCAAGCTTTTGAATTCGCTTTTTAATTTCAGGGAAGTTAGTGAGAATACCTCCAATCCATCGCTCAGTAACAAATGGCATCTTGAGTGACTGGGCTACTTCTTCAACAGCACTGCGAGCTTCTGGTTTTACTCCAACAAAGAGTATTGTTTTTCCAGCAGCACCAAGCTCTGCGAGAAATGCAGCTGCAGCCTCAATTTGAGGAGCTGTCTTTTCGAGGTCGATAATATCAACACCACCTTTGTTCCCATAGAGGTATGGGGTAACAGTAGGGTGTCTGCGGGTTCGTGAGTATCCAAAGTGGACACCCGCCTCCATGAGAGGCTTGAGTGAGAGTTCTTTTTTCATATTTTTACAATCTGTAGCAGGGAAGTATAAAAACTTGCCCTTGATTACTGAATAATTTCATCCTTTATATTTGACCGCACAACTGGCGGAAGGACGCTATAAGGTAACATTTTTAAAGCTTTTTGGCAAGGCAGTAATATTGACTTTAAATTTTATTTATGTTATAATGATAAAAGGAGGTTAAATTATACAAAAACTAAAAAGTTCTTTATGAAAAAAAGACAATTTGCAGCTTTAATACTACTTCTCGGTTCAATAGCAATCCCTGAATTTGCAGGTGCATACGACATTCCCGAAAAAATTGTAAAAATTATTTCAGGTTCGTTTTTTATCTGTGGCTTCGTGACCGCCTTGTTTGCACTTTCTGAAGAGAATTAAGTATTATAATCAAACCCGCTAGTATGATTAGTGGGCTTTTTTTATTGCCCAAAATATGCGATTATAAGGGTACTATGAGCGAAATGGCCCACGATAAACCTATTACTCCTCGTTCTGAAGACTATTCACAGTGGTACCTGGATGTTATTGCCGCAGCTGATTTGGCAGAAAACTCACCAGTGCGAGGCTGTATGGTGATTAAACCAAATGGTTATGCAATATGGGAAAAAGTCCAACAAACACTTGATCTTGAGTTTAAGAAAAAAGGGGTACAAAATGCCTACTTCCCACTTTTGATTCCAGAGAAGTTTTTGAAACGAGAAGAGCAACATGTCGAAGGATTCGCACCAGAAGTTGCTGTGGTCACTCATGCAGGAGGAGAAAAGCTCGATGAACCACTCGTGATTCGGCCTACTTCTGAGACAATTATGTACGACACTTTTTCAAAATGGGTTCGGTCATATCGTGATTTGCCACTTTTGATAAACCAATGGGCAAATGTGCTGAGATGGGAGATGAGAACCAAACCATTTCTTCGAACAACGGAATTTCTTTGGCAAGAAGGTCATACCGTGCACCAAAGTCAAGCAGAGGCCGATGGTTTTGCTAGAGAAATGCTTGCTGTATATAAGGACTTTGCAGAGAGCTATATGGCTATCCCTGTCATCCTCGGAGAAAAAACAGAGAGTGAACGCTTTGCAGGAGCACTCAAGACTTACTGTTGTGAAGCAATGATGCAAGATGGTAAGGCCCTCCAATATGCAACCTCTCATAACCTCGGGGACAATTTTGCAAAAGCGTTTGGTGTGCAGTATTTAGATCAAAACAATGTGCTCCAATACGGATGGCAGACCAGTTGGGGACTTTCCACTCGATCGATTGGCGGACTTATT
The DNA here is from genome assembly GCA_964408305.1 of uncultured Candidatus Saccharibacteria bacterium. GTDB lineage: Bacteria > Patescibacteriota > Minisyncoccia > Phycocordibacterales > UBA9973 > UBA4124. The sequence continues at coordinate 7,419 of CAYOYW010000014.1, read as the reverse complement.
ATGACTCACAGTGATGATAAAGGACTTGTCCTTCCTCCAAAAATGGCTTCAACAAAAGTCGTCATTGTTCCAATTTTGAAAGAAGATTCAAAAGAAAAGGTACTAGCAGCAGTATCAGTACTTAAAGAAAAAGTAGAAGAAGTTTTAGGCCAGCGTAGTGTTACGGTAGATACAAGAGAAAATATTTCTGTTGGAGAGAAGTTTTTTGAATGGGAGAAAAAAGGTATTCCACTTCGAATTGAAATCGGTCCAAAAGATATTGATGGAAAACAGGAGTGTGTGTTTGCGTCTCGCATTGATTTAGAAAAAGAAAAAGTTTCGTTTGATGACCTTTCCCTATTCCAATCAAAGGTACAGGCCGCTCTTGAAAAGATACAGCAGACACTCTTTGATCGTGCACAGGAGCGACTTGTTCAAAATACTGTAGCAGTAGATTCCTGGAATGATTTTGTTGATGCTATTGAAGCAGGAAAGTTTGTCTATGCTCACTGGGATGGAACTGCAGAAACAGAAAAACAAATAAAAGAAGCAACTGCAGCAACTATTCGCTGTCTTCCTTTTGATCAAAAAGAAGAAGCGGGAACTTGTATTAAAACTGGAGCAGCTTCAAAAGGTCGAGTACTCTTTGCAAGAGCTTATTAATACCCATGTTCAAAAAGCTCTACAATAGATTTTCAAACGATATTGGTATCGACCTCGGTACTGCAAACACACTCGTGTACCTAAAGGGGCACGGGACTATTATCAACGAGCCTTCTATTGTTGCGCTCAACCAAAAGACTGGTCAGATTGTAGCGGTTGGGAGAGAAGCAAAGAAAATGTGGGGTAAAACTCCTGCACATATTAGTATCATTCGTCCGCTTGTTGAAGGTGTTGTATCTGATTTTGAAATTACCGAAGAAATGCTTGCCTACTTCATCCGAAAAGCAGAAAAACTCAACAGAAAATTTTTTCGGCCCCGTGTCGTAATTGGCGTACCAAGTGGTATTACCAATGTTGAAATGCGTGCGGTCTATGATGCTGCAATTAATGCTGGTGCTCGAGAAGTCTACCTTGTCGAGGAGGCAATGGCAGCAGCTATTGGGGTACGACTTCCCATTCTCTCTTCAAGCGCAAGTCTCATCATCGACAGTGGTGGTGGAACGACTGATATTGCACTTATTGCACTCGGAGGCATTGTACGATCGCTTAATATCCGAGTTGCTGGGGATCATTTTAATACTCGTGTTGTTGAGTATTTGCGAGACGAATTTAAGATTTTGATTGGGGAGCAAACTGCAGAAGAAGTAAAGATGACTATTGGGAGCGCGCTTGAAGGAGAGTATGCAGAGCTCGAAGTTCGAGGGAGAGATATGATCAGTGGTCTTCCACGAGCACTCGTTGTAACTGATGGAGATATTCGAGAAGCGCTTGGATACCCGGTGTCACTGCTCATTTCTGGTATCCGAGAAGTACTCGAAACAGCACCGCCTGAAATGGTCGCTGATATACTTGAAAGCGGTGTTGTTCTCTCTGGCGGCGGAGCGCTTTTGAAGGGGCTCTCACTCCTTATCCAAGAAGAACTCAAGCTTCCTGTGTTTATTGCAGACGACCCGCTTTCAGCTGTTGTTCGGGGTACTGGTATTATTCTTGAAGATTTTGAAAAGTATAAAGGGGTTCTCCTTTCTATCGAAGATCATGTCACCGTTTCGTAGCAAAACAAAATTATCAGTTTTATCTATAGTTCTCGGACTTTGTGTTCTCGGAGTCTTTTGGTTTTTTGCTTCATTTGTTCGAAAATTTCAAAGTGCTGAGTTGCCACTCTACGGGGATACTGTATCGCTGACACTTTCATCAAAAGCTGCACTCATAAAAAAAGTCACTGCTCTTCAAACAGAACTTGCAGCAAAAGACGCTTCACTCCAAGCGCTCTCTACGCTTACCCACGAGAACGAAACACTTAAGGCAGAACTTGGAAGAGAGGATCATGTTAAGGGTGTGCTTGCGCGAGTTATCACGCCAAATGATCGCTCGCTTTATAACACAATCATGATTGATGTTGGTGCCAACGAACATATTGCTGTTGGTGCACCAGTATATGCATTTGGCGCTATTGCGCTTGGTACCATATCAGAAGTACGAGATACAACAGCAACAGTACTTCTCTATAGTGCGCCAAAACGAGAAACAATAGGAACAATCACTGGAAGTGATACAGCAGTAACACTTATTGGTCGTGGTGCAGGGGAATATGAAGTACGAATGCCACGAGATCTTCGTTTTGAAGAAGGCTCTGTGATCACTGAGCAGTCACTTAGGGTTCATCCTATCGCAACTATCCAAAAAATAGTAACTGATCCTCGTGATCCATTTCAGAGACTTCTTGCGAAAGCCCCGGTCAATTTACAAACAATGAAGTGGGTGGTAGTGAAGTAAAATGAAATTTTCTATTGAAAAGAAATTGCCAGGCACGCTTGCACGAGCGGGTATTCTTGAGACAAAAAATGGCACTATTCAAACCCCAGCATTTGTTGTTGTTGGAACAAAGGCAACAGTAAAGGCCTTAACCGCAGAGCAGATTCGAAGTCTTGGTGCGCAAGTAGTGCTTGCAAATACCTACCACCTTTATCTCCAGCCAGGTACAGACATCGTCGAGAAGGCAGGAGGGTTTGGCTCTTTTATGGATTGGCATGGTCCAACAATGACTGATAGTGGAGGATTTCAAGCGTTTTCTCTCGGAGCTGCATTTGGAAGTGCTGTTTCAAAAGTTGCAGCTGCTGATACTCCTGTTGAAGATATTTCTCCAACTGCAGGGCAACTGGCCAATGTCACTGATGAAGGAGTAACCTTCAAATCTCATATAGATGGCTCTATGCATTTATTTACACCAGAGAGTTCAATGGAGGCGCAATGGTCTCTCGGTGCGGACATGATATTTGCATTTGATGAATGTACCAGTCCAACAGCGCCCTACGAGTATCAAAAAAAATCTCTTGCTCGTACAGAAGACTGGGCACGGCGATCACTAGAGAGACATAACGAGCTTGATATAGAAAATAAACAAGCGCTCTTTGGCGTTGTCCAGGGAGGAAGATATCAAGACCTTCGTGAAGAAGCCGCACGGAGTATTGGAGCACTTCCTTTTGATGGTTTTGGTATTGGGGGTTCATTTACGAAAGACGATATTGCAACAGCCGTAGCATGGGTAAATAACATTCTTCCTGAAGAAAAACCTCGCCATCTTCTTGGTATTGGAGAGCCAAGAGATCTCTTTGATGCAGTTCTAGCAGGGTGCGATCTGTTTGACTGTATCGCTCCGACTCGTATGGGGCGCCACGGCACACTACATACACACAGCGGCAGACTCAATATTCGAAATGCAAAATTTATTGATGATTTTACTCCGCTTGAAGAAGGTTGTACTTGCTATACCTGTACACACCATACTCGTGCCTATCTTGCACATCTTTTCCGAGCTGACGAGATGACCGCAGCAACACTTGCCTCTATGCATAATATTCACTTTATTCTTAGGCTCGTTGAAAAGATCAGAGCAAGCATTCTCGATGGAACACTTCTTGAATTTAAAGAAACATTCTGTACGAAGTATTATCAGTCGTAGTATACTCATAGCACTTATGGCATTACGAAAATCACTTATCTACCTTCTCATTTTTACAACGATCGGGTCGCTTCTTGCGTACAAGATCATTGTTCGAGCATACCAAAATGATATTGCTTACGACATTGAGAAACTGCAGCGATAGGACCTCTATTTCTTAGAACTTCTCTTTTCCGTTATACTGCCGACATGTCCCTATTTCATCTCTCAAGCACATTTTCTCCTGGCGGAGATCAACCAGAGGCTATCAAAAGTCTCCTTGGGGGTCTTTCGAAAGGTCTTCAAAAGCAAACCCTCCTTGGTGCAACTGGTACCGGGAAGACCTTTACTATGGCAAATATTATTGCAAAGGTGGGCAAGCCAACACTTGTGATTGCTCATAACAAGACGCTTGCTGCGCAGCTTGCAAGTGAGTTCAAAGCATTTTTCCCTGACAACGCTGTACACTACTTTGTTTCGTACTATGACTACTATCAGCCAGAAGCCTATCTACCAACTTCTGATACTTATATTGAAAAAGACGCACAAATAAACAAAGAAATAGATAGACTTCGCCATGCAACAACACAATCCCTCCTTACTCGTAAAGATGTTATTATCGTTGCCTCTGTTTCTTGTATTTACGGCCTTGGTTCTCCTGTTGAGTACGAACGGGTCAATTTTAAAATAGAAAAAGGTGCGTCACTTGGAAGAACACAAGCAATGGAAAGGTTGGTTGGTATTCACTACGAACGCACCAATGCAGATCTTGCACCAGGGCAGTTTCGTGCAATTGGTAACACTGTAGAAGTCATGCCAGTTTCAGAGACTATTCAGTACCGTATTTCGTTTTCAGGGAATGCTATTGATGAAATACTCAAGATTGATCCAGTGTCATCTCGTATTCTTTCTGAAGAGCAATTTGTTTACATTTTCCCTGCAAAACACTTTATCACTAACAACACTGAACGAGAACGGGCGGTAAAGCAAATCTCTGATGAGCTCAAAGAGCAGCTTGCATTGTTTGAAAAGGAAGGGAAACTTCTTGAAGCAGAGCGACTCAAGCGTCGTACCTCATATGACCTAGCTATGATCAAAGAGATGGGATATTGCTCAGGTATTGAAAACTATTCACGACATCTCTCTGGTAAAGGGGCAGGCGAGCCGCCAGAAACGCTACTGTCCTATTTTCCCCACGATGAAAATGGTAACCCAGAATTTCTTCTCTTTATTGACGAGTCTCATGTGACAGTGCCACAGCTTCAAGCAATGTATGCAGGAGATGCTTCACGAAAGAGTACTCTTGTTGATTTTGGCTTTCGTTTACCAAGCGCAAAAGACAATAGGCCACTGAAGTTTGATGAATTTAACGAGCGTATTGGACAGACTATTTTTGTTTCTGCAACACCAGGAAAATATGAAAAAGAATTTTCTGATCAGATTGTCGAACAGATCATTCGACCAACTGGACTCGTTGACCCAGAAGTTCTAGTAAGACCTATTCTTGAGTCTGGGGACTATTTTGGGCAAGTACAGAACTTTATTGATGAGTCTATTTCAGAAATAAAAAAGGGTGGCAGGGTTCTTGCTACAACGCTTACAAAAAAAATGGCGGAAGACCTCTCACAGTATCTCAAAGAACGAGGTGTAAAGGCCGAGTATCTCCACAGTGACATCAAGACAATAGAACGCATTCAGATTATTACCAAGTTTCGAAAAGGGGATTTTGATATTTTGGTTGGGGTGAACCTGCTTCGAGAGGGGCTTGATATGCCAGAGGTGTCACTCATTGGTATTCTTGATGCTGATAAAGAAGGATTTCTTCGAAGCGAAGTATCACTCATTCAAACGATTGGTCGAGCTGCTCGAAATGCAAATGGAAGAGTTATTCTCTATGCAGATGAAATCACCGGCTCCATGGAGCGAGCAATGGGAGAAACAAATCGTCGCCGAGAGATACAGCTTGCTTACAACAAAGAGCATGGCATTACCCCACAAACCATTCAAAAAAAGATTCACGATATTACTGAAGAGCTTGAAAGTGAACACCAAAAGGCGGTTTCCGCAGAACTTTCACTTGATATGGAAATTTTTGCTGCAGCAGAAGCGATAGGGAAAGGTAAGAAAGGAAGAGGGAAGAAGAGTCCTATTGAGAAACTGATCGCACTTAAAGAGGCTGAAATGAAAGAAGCCGTCAAAGTGCTCGACTTTGAAACAGCAGCAATTCTTAGAGATGAAATCAAGGTACTCCGAGATCGGATGACTATTACTCCGGAGAAATAGAAGAATAAAAATTCCCCTTACAAAGGGGAATAATTTTTAATTTAGAGCAGGGTTCTGGGTAGAACCTTTTACTGGCAGAGAACTTTCGGATATCTCTTTTTTCAGCTTCACTTCTTCTTCTCGGTTTATTGATCCGTTCCCAATAAGCTCATCCAGCGAACCAATTGCTGTTTCTTGGCTATAAAAATCCATAGAGATAAACTTCTTACCAAGAACCTTTCCGTGCTTGCCGCAGCCAGGGCACACTCTGAATTTTGGTAAGTTCGGAATTTTTTGAAGCTCATTCACAAAGTGAAGTTTTGTTCTAAAGCTTTCAATTTTGTGAATTGCCAATGCGTCTGATTCAAACTGTGCCAGCGGCGTTACTTTTCCATAGGGGATATCCCAAATGCTTAATACGCTGGTAAGGAGTTCGGTGGCCTCATCTTCAGAAATAATTTCATCAGCAAGGAGCTCCACTATGATCTCGATACCGTCTATCTTACAGTCGAAGAGCTCATTCTCGGTGTCTCGTTTAGGGTTTGAAAAGAAGTATTTATCATTCTTTTTTCTAAGTACAAAATGTATTTTTGCCATAGTTACAAGTTTTTTGCATTTTAGCATATAAATTATATTTGTCAATAAGTTTATTTGAAAAAGAATCAAAAATATGAGACGATAGAGATATATGACATATGAAATGCCAGAGGGAAATACAATAGAAGCAGAAGCTGCGATATCAGCAGTACTTGCAGAGCTCAACGAAATGCACGCAGCACATACTTTTGTTGATGCAGTGAGTGAGCTCAAAGACAAGCTCTTCCGAGGAGAAATAAGTGTTCAAGAAGTTATTGCCGAGGTTGAGAATATTCGCAACCAAGCCATCGATGCTCGATCTTCTGTGGAAGACTCTGACCGCCAGGCTGCGTAATAGACTGGTATGGAGCTCAAGATAAAGAAACTTCACCCTGATGCAAAGCTCCCGACCAAAGGACATCCTGGGGACGCAGGTATAGATTTTTATACGCTTGAAGAAGTAGTTTTTGCTCCTGGTAAACAAGAGCGAGTACATACGGGTGTGGCACTTGAAATCCCAGAAGGTTTTGTTGGTCTCGTCTGGGACAAATCAAGCATCTCTTTTAACAACCAGCTCAAGATTATGGGAGGAGTTATTGATGCTGGTTATCGGGGAGAATTTGTTGCGTCACTGGTAAACATGTCAGAAGAGACGCAGGTCTTGAAAAAAGGACAAAAGTTTACTCAGATGCTGATTCAAAAATTTGAAGACTGCGATATTGTAGAGGTTTCAGAGCTCTCTGATACCGCCCGTGGTTCCGGCCGCGAGGGTAGCACTGGGCATCATTAGTACATGCTTATCAAGGTAACCGTACATCCAGAGAGTAACGAAGATAGTGTCATAGAGAAGGCACCTGACACTTACGAGGTCTTTGTCAGAGCCCGTCCAGAGAACAACCATGCGAACCTTCTTGCAACACACCTCCTCTCGGAGCACCTCGGCCGTGGCGTAAAGCTCGTCTCCGGCAGCACCCGCACCCACAAGATTTTTAAGGTGTTTT
>CAYOYW010000013.1:3284-21387 GCA_964408305.1 uncultured Candidatus Saccharibacteria bacterium | reverse complement strand
TTTTTCCATGGAGCACTCTCTCCATAGGCATAGTCTCCAAAGATGAGGACTGGTGTGCCGTTTTGGAGCACCTTGTCTTCTAGTGAAAGCTTCCACTGAAGAGCCCAGTCATACGCCCAGATTGCGTCAGCCTCTGAAAGTCTGACACAGGAATGGCTTGCTGGGTACCCAGGAAGTTCATATTGATGCATTGATACACCAAGTATGTTATCGAGATTAAAATACCAGGGCATAATCCAAGTGTCGTCGACAGTACTCGTAACAAGCTTTCCTTTCCAGTTTGTGTGGTAGAGCTTGCTTGGTGTTGGGGTAGACTTTTTACCAGTACTCACTCCACCAAAGCGAACAAGAGTGCCATACTCATAGGCACCAAACTCTTGCACTCGCTGCGAGACGAGTAGCATCTTTGGTACCTCTTTGAGCTCTGGTAGTTCTTTTGGAAATGCAGAAAGCGCAAACGCATCGTCAAAAGAGCTCGGAATTACAATAGCTTGGTCTTTGCGGAGATGTTTGTCATCAATTCTGTTGAGCGAAAGGACTTGTGGCAAGTATTGAGTGCCAACAATATCAGCAAGCTCTTTTCCAGGATTTTCAGAAACAAGGGTAACAAGTCTATAGGACAGGGCCGGTTTTGGTGGTGGAGGCGGCAACTCATTTCTTGGATCTTCTTTTGGAGGTTCTGCGAGCGTTGGGATATTTTTTGTTGTTGAGATGTAGGAGGCGAGCTTATCCCGATAGCTGTAGCCAAAGATAGCAAGGGCAACAAAAAGGATAAAAATGCTCAATTTCATAGCCTTATTGTATAGCATTCTCTTAGGTTATAATAGATGCATGAAGCTAATAACACTAAATACCTGGGCGGGACGAGTCAAAGAACCATTTGAAGCATTTTTGAAAGCTAAAGCAGGTAATACTGATATATTTTGCTTTCAAGAAATGTACAACGATATAAATGAAGATGACGAATCTAACCAAAAAATTGATAAAGAAGGTAGGAACAGACATATTTTAAAAGAAGTAAGTGAGATACTTACAGATTTCGATATGTATTTTTGTCCAGTGGTAGAAAATGTTTATGGCATAGCAATATTCCTAAAAAAAGGTTTTGAGGTTATCGCTAGCGGAGAAGTACTACTATATGAAAACCCAAACTTTAAATCTTTTGAAGAGACAGAAGATCATGATAGAAAAATGCAATGGGTTCATATTAAACGCAACAGAAAAGATCTTATTATCATGAATGTGCATGGACACTGGGATGCTGTAAATAAAAAAATAGATACTCCAAACAGAATAGAACAATCTAAAGCTATTATCGATTTCATTCAAACAACAGGATCTACAGCAAAAATAATGGTAGGTGATTTTAATCTTCTCCCAGAGACAGAAAGTGTGAAAATGCTTGAAGAGCACTTCACTAACTTAATTACTAAATATAACATTCCTTCAACTCGTACTGAGCTTTATAAGGGGAATCTTAAACACGCTGACTATGTTTTTGTTTCAGACGAAATACTTGTGGAAGGTTTTGAAGCACTCCCTGATGTAGTCTCTGATCATGTGCCGCTATCTGTAACCTTTGATGTCTTCTAGACATTGACAAAACATAGCTATTGTTGTACTAATTGTAGTAGGGTATATTTTTGACTCGTTTTAAGTAGTATCAACATATATGGATACAACAATCCCACAAATCAATACTGAAAAGCCAACAAGGGTGATCGTCCTTGCACTCACTGTGCTTGCTTTCATTTTGATTGCAACACTCTTTATCTATCGCTACAGTAAGAGCGCTCTTTCTACAGATTCAGCATCTGTATCAAAAGCACAAGCGTATTACAACATTGATTACTCTGGAGATAAGCCACTCTTTGGTCCAAGTCGACAGCGCTATATACCAGTCATCTATAAGTCATACAATCCCGTAGAAGAAACTCCTTCACAAAATATCTACTACTATTACTCAAGCGAAAGTACAAGCTCTACTAGTGATTCTTATGACTATAGTGGTGGCTATGTTCCAGCTGGATGTGAAGGCGGTACCGACTACAGCACTGTAGATGGCCAACCTTGCGGATAAAAACAAGATATTGTATTATTCGGTTTAGACGAACCAGATTTTAGATTAAGGTTTTTCTAAGAGAATTTGTACGAAAAGGCCTCCGTTTCTACGGAGGCCGCTTTTTATTTTTTAATAAACTATTAAAAATTTTTTTGTCAATGATAGGGAAGTCTCAAAAGGTCGCTGCGAAGAGGGTTTTAAAAAGGGCTATCCTTGATCAAGAGAGAAGTGGGTTGTAGAGAGAAATAAAATACCCAAAGAAATAGCAGTAGAAGTAAAAAGGCTTTGGCCTTTAGAAGAGAGCGCTATATATAGCAAGGCTATTTTAGAATATATATGTCGTAAAAGATATATTGTGCGACACTTATATATTTCTTCCCCCAGAGCCAAAGGCTTTGACTTTCTACTGGAATGTGGCAATGCACTTGTTGAGGTTTTGAACTTCTCGATTATAAATAGCAATTTTTTCTTTTGAAGTTCCAAGGAGTTTATTATATGCATCAACTTTTGTATTAAAGAGAACAATGTCAGCTTGATAGGTGTCTTTCTTTGCAGCATTTGGTGCTTCAAGAACAGCCTTGAGAGCAAGAATAGTCCCCTCCTCTTTTTTGAGCTCTGCATTAATAGCATCAATTTCTTTCTTTAGGTTTTTATTAACTGTTGGACACACTGATCGACTTGTTCCAAAATGTTGCACGGCAAAATATACTTCTTTACCTTGGTAGAGTCCTCGCTTCACACTAACCCCAATGTCTTGGTATTTTTTACTAAGAATATTTGCTCGATGACCTTCACTATTCATCCATGCTTCAACAATGCTTAAAGAAGTATCAAAATCTCCGAGGGCTAAATTTTCACCCATGACAACATAGTCATACCCTGCTTCCTCCGCGAGATCAGAAGCCCCCTGCCCGGTTGGTGACTGGTGCTCAAAATATTGTCGCTTAATCATGTCATCAACTTTTAGTGCTGCTGAACGATTTAGTGTTTCGCTTGTTGAAAGCGGTGCTAGTCCTTGTGCAATTCGCTCTTTATTTGTTTCTTCAATAATATCAGCGACAGTCACAGCACCAAGGAACTCCTTTTGGATAACAGACACATTCGAAAACACTTGCGCTATTTTTTTTGAACCAAAAAAAGAATCTTGCTTTGCAATGAAAAGCATAACCAAGGCACCGAGTATTGTGATGGTAACTACTTTTTTGTTTAACATGATCCTCTACTATACCCTTGCACTGTAGCATCTTCGACGCTTTGAAACCAAATAACATTTTCGGGTTTTATCCTTTGAGATGCTGGACAACCGGGTGTGTAGTACTTTGTTCCATTTTTTGATCCCATATAAACACCCTGGAATGTTGTTACTCCCTCCTCAGCAGGAGACTCCTCCTGTACTTTTGCGTTTTGCTGTAAGGCGGTAATAGGAGTGGTTATTTTTTGTGCTTCTAAGACAGAATTTGGACAAGAAAAAACAATACCTCCCTGCCCTGTTGCTTTTGAGGCGCTAATTCTCCCAAGATAAAAGGAGATTCCTGCAATAAGGGCAAGAAAAAGGATGAATATAGCGCTATAATACTTATGTATAAAGCTTTTCACTGTCTTTAGTATACCTCTTTCAAAAGCTCCAAAATAGGGCAAAATTGACAAATAAGGGGCTTATTGAGAGGTTGCTGCATTTATTGACAGAACCCCCCATTTCATATATTATTAAGCCCTACGATAATTATTATTTTCTAGGAATATGGCACATAAGAAACAAGGATCAGCTTCAAAAAACCTTCGGGATTCAAATCCTCAGTATTTAGGTACCAAGATATATGACGGTGGCCATGCGCTTGCTGGCGCCATCATCGTACGACAACGAGGAACAAAGATAGTTCCTGGTGCAGGTGTTGGTATTGGAAAAGACCATACACTCTTTGCACTCAAAGAAGGTACTGTAAAATTTGGGACAAAAAGAAAACTCAACTTTGACGGAACAATGACAAAAAGAAAATCTGTTTCAATTACTCAAAAGTAACATAAAAACCTCTCAACTGAGAGGTTTTTATGTTAGGCTTTCTGCACAACAAGTTTTACATTCTTTTTATATTCCCCTTCCTTGATAGTAACAGTATAAGTACCAAGCTCTTTAATTTGATTTTCAATAATAATATTTTTTGACCCAATACTAATACGGTATTTCGCAAGAGCACTCACAATACTATCTTCGGTGATCTTTGAAAAAAGATGCCCTTTTTCATTCGCCTGCACAAAAAGAGTAAGCCCCTCATCAGGAAGTGCTTCAATCGATTTTTCAAGGAGCGCATGTTCAAGCGCTTTAGAATCTCGAGCAGAGTCTTTTTGTTTTTTAAGCGCAAGGAGGTTTTTTTCATTCGCAGGAATTGCTGCTTTGTTTGGAAAAAGCGCATTTGCTGCATACCCGTCACTGACAGAAACAACATCTCCTTTTTGGCCTACTTTTGGAACTGACTTTAAAAGAATTACTTTCATACTACTTTAGGAAATTAACTGCCTGCTCAAGCTGTACATCTTTCAGTGGATCCTTGTTTTGATCAAGTTTTACTTTTGGTGTAAGCCCACTCTCAGAAATGGAAATACCGTTTGGTGTATACCATTTTGCAACAGTTACCTTGAGCGAAGTATCACTGGTGAGCTTCAAGAGCTCCTGAACTGATCCTTTTCCAAAAGTCTGCGTACCCATAAGTGTTGCAACGCCGTGCTCAGAGAGGGCGCCAGCAAGAATCTCTGATGCCGATGCTGACCCCTTATTTACAAGAACAACCATTTTTATCTTTCCATTAAAAATACCTGGTCCTCGGCTTTTATGGAGCGTAACATCTTTATCAGTTTTTCCTATTTCTTTAACTACTACAGTGCCCTCTGGAAGAAACCAGCTTGCCATAGAGACCGCGGCATCAAGATAACCACCAGGATTGTTCCGAAGATCGAGCACAAGTTTTGTATACCCAGTATCAGCAAATGTTTTAAGTGCATTTTGAAAGAGTGCTGGAGATTGTGCCGTAAAACTATAGAGCTTTATGACAAAGACTCCTTTGTCAGGATATTTTTCTGTATCAACAGTAGGAATTGCTATTTTTGCTCTCGTTAAAGTAAAGACTTTTGGTTCAGTAAGTCCTTCTCGAGCAATAGTGAGAGAAACTGTTGTGCCAGGCTCACCGCGAATAAGGTCAACGGCCTTGTCAGTGCTCATATCGGTACTAATCTGGTCATTAATTTTGATAATCTTATCCCCCGCCATAATACCTGCTCTGTATGCTGGAGTATCTTTAAGCGGTGCAATTACTGTAAGCATGTCATCTTTTTGCCCCATTTCCATACCAACACCGCCGAACTCTCCTGCTATTTCACTTTCAAAGATCTTACTCTCCTCTGGAGTAAAGAAGGTTGTATATGGATCACCAAATGAAGCAAGGAGTCCTTTGATCGCTCCATAGACATGCTCTTTTGTTGTTATTTTTTCAGCACCAGGAAACTTTTCGTTTACAAGTGCCCATGCTTTCCAAAAAGGTTCAAAATCGGCAGTATCAGCAATAGCCGCATTTTCCTTGTTAATAAGACCAATTACCTTTTGTGAACCAGGTCTATTTTCAAACCCAACATAGACACCGAGTAAGAAAGTACCACATAAGCAAAGAATGCCCACAAAAATACGAGCACCCATATGCAAATGTGATTTATTTGTATCCATACTATTGAATCAATGTTCCCTGCTGACCTTCTATTCTCTTTAGTTTTAGCTTGAGCATTTTAATATGACGACGAAGAGAAAAGGCAATCAGCAAAAGAGAGATCCCGGCAGCAAAGAGAATGGCGGTCTTTACAGAACCTGGAAAGCCAAGTATTGGGAGAAGTGCCACAATAATACCGATAAGGATAAGAAGTCGCATGCTACCTTTCATAGCTTTTAGTATAGCAAAAAATGAGCCTTATTCATAGTTAGTTGGAGCAATAATGATGACAAACTCCCCTCTGCACTTCTCTGGGTGTGCATAAAAATAATCATATATCTCTTGTGCTTGACCACTGCGGTATTCTTCAAAAAGCTTTGTTATTTCTCGTGCGAGAAATATTTTTCTTGTCCCAATATTTTGACTAAGCTCAAGCAATGCTTTCAGAATGCGGTGTGGTGATTCATAAAAAACAAGCGTATGCGAAGTAACTGCGATTTTTTTTATGAGTGTCTGTCTTCCTTTTTTATGTGGAAGAAAACCAAGAAACTCAAAATGACTTGCGGGAAAGCCTGACACAGAAAGTGCTGCAGTCACTGCAGAAACTCCTGGAACAGGGATAATAGTTGCCTCTGGGTATTTTTTGCGAAACTCATTGATAAAAAAACTACCAGGATCAGAAATCGCAGGTGTTCCTGCATCAGTGACAAGCGCAATATGTTCATGTTCACTACAGCGTAAAAGAGCGCTTTGAAGCTCTTTATCAGAGCTTTGCGCATGAGAAGAGACAAAGTCTTTTTTACCCGAAATAGCGAGTAGCTTTAATAGCTGCCCTGTCGTGCGAGTATCTTCAGCAATGATAAGTGTGGCCTCAACAAGCGTCTCTTTTGCTCGTTCTGAAACATCCTTCAAATTCCCTATTGGGGTTGCGACAACAGAGAGTATCATAGTGCGTGTACATGGAATCGAACCATGGACCTCTGTCTTATCAGGACAGCGTTCTACCACTGAACTATACACGCCTTCGCTAAAGCTTCGGCGGTGCAAGCACGCTTTTACTTGCTGGCTTATTATACTTAATTTACTCACTTTTTCAAGCGAGGGAGCCTACTATCGTGTGTGCAGTGAGGACTCTGCGTAGGCATCCGCAACAAACACACGATAGTAGGCTCCCGAGCGATTATTCCTCTTCTGCCTCTCCTACCTCACCTGCTTGCATTGCATCAATAATCTTATCAATCTTGCCAAGCATGATACCTTCAATGTTTGAAAAGTTTTGTCTGATACGATGATCAGTGACTCTATCCTGAGGGAAGTTATAAGTGCGTATCTTTTCACTTCGATCAGCAGTACCTATTTGATCTTTTCTATTGCCTGAGTACTTACTTGCCTCTTCCTCTTCTTTGAGCTGTTGTAATTTTGCAGTAAGGATCTCCATGGCTCGTTCACGGTTTGCAAGTTGACTTCGCTCACTCGTACAACGAACATCAATACCTGTTGGTTTATGGATGAGACGAACTGCTGTTTCAACCTTGTTTACATTTTGCCCCCCTGCACCTCCGCTACGAGAATATTCCATTTCAATATCTGCTGGATTAATTTCAATCGAAACTTTTTTTCGAATTGGAAGAATTGCAATGGAGGCAGTAGAGGTATGTATACGGCCATTTTTCTCTGTGACTGGTACTCGCTGTACTCTATGTACCCCTGTTTCGTAACGAAGCAACCGATACACATCTTTACCTTTTATTTCGAGTGTATAGTCATCGAGACGCTTACTACTCCATCCACGACTGGCTGCATAGCGTTCGTAGAGAGCAACAAGCTCTGTTGCAAAGAGCGCAGCCTCGTCTCCGCCTGCACCAGCTCGAGCCTCAAGGATAATCTCATTTGGAAACTCTTCCTCTTCTTGCTCTGCTTTGAGTATTCCTTCTATTTGCTCTTCAAGCGCTTCTTTTTGAAGTGTGAGGGTTGCCCGTTCTTCTGCAACAAGTCCAGCAAGACTAGCATCACTCTCGAGCATGTGAAGAAGCTCCTCTTCTTGTTTGAGGATATCTTCATACTGAAGTGCCAAATACTGCGTTTTCTGATTCTTTTTTATTGTTTCAATATCAATCATATAAAAGCAAAAAGCCTAGTATACCCTTAAA
The DNA here is from genome assembly GCA_964408305.1 of uncultured Candidatus Saccharibacteria bacterium. Taxonomy (GTDB): domain Bacteria; phylum Patescibacteriota; class Minisyncoccia; order Phycocordibacterales; family UBA9973; genus UBA4124. The sequence goes on along the minus strand of CAYOYW010000013.1, from coordinate 13,483 downwards.
GTATACTAGGCTTTTTGTGTTATTTTTTTGCTGATGCAGCTCGTCGCTTGTTGAATCGATCTACTCGTCCAGCAGTATCAATCACCTTTTCATTTCCAGTAAAGAATGGATGTGATGCACTTGAAATTTCAACTCGAAAGAGTGGGTACTCCTTGCCTTTTATATCAATAGTTTCAGTAGTCGCAACAGTTGAGCCAATGATGAATTGGGTGCCAGATGAGTTGTCGAGAAAGACAACTTCTCTAAAATTCTTTGGGTGAGTATCCTTTTTCATAGAGCCCCATTTTAGCATAGATAACAGTTTTTTCAAGTATTCGAAACCTACTCCTTCTACCTTCGAGAAACACCATATTGTTTCAAATAGTCAATATCTGCCTGAATTGACCGCGCAATAGCCATCACATTGTTTCCATAGAAACTATTTGGCGGCTTCTTTCCATCGCAAGATCTCCCTGAATAGTATCGACAGGCAGCATTTCGTTCATTTGACTCTCCCCCAACAGCTCCTCGCTTCTGGAGATATACCGCAGAAGCCATAATTGCGTCTTGTGCCCGCCACGGATTTGCAATTGGGACACCAAGGTCTGCAGCTACTTCATTTGCAACGCTTTCCCAGGTAGAAGGGATAAACTGAGCAGGACCCATTGCTCCTCCCCATCCACCACCAGCAATAGGACAAGACACCGGTGTTGTATCAGGGTTTAGACCAAGCGCGGTAGTGATTCTTTGAAATGCTGGCTGATCACGGGTTGGACTCATTACATTGCGCCAACTTTTTGATGGTGGATCCCCTGCTCTGTTACAAGTTCCTACATTTTTCCCAAGGTTTGATTCTTGAGTCAAAATAGCAAGAATAAACGCTGTTCGAACACCTGTTTTCTGTGACGCTGCTTCTGCGTACTGATAAGCCTCAGCAAATGGAATTGCCTTTGTTGCTCCACCAGCAAAACTAAAGAGTCTACTTGAAATTGCAGCAACTTTTTTCTGCTGTTCTGCAACAGAGCTTGCAACTCGTTGCTCTTCACTCTTACTAGTATCAAGAAGCTGTTTTGCTTGCTTTTGAGAAATATCAAGTTTACTCTTTTCACTTTGGAGTGCGTTTTTTGCATCAATTGCTTGTGATTGCTTATCTTCAAGTTGTTCCTTTTGATCTTGCGTGAGAGATTTAATTTCTTTTACCTTATTTACCGATGCATACAACGAACGCTTGATAGAAAGAAATGTGTCGAGATCTTGATAAAAACTTGTGACTGAGTCGCTACTTAAGAGCACATATGCCGCACCTTTTTGATCGAGCTCATTGGTTCGTTTGAGAAGCTGTCCCATCGATGTTCGCTGTCGCTCGAGTTCTGAAGTAAGATCATTAATCGTTTTATTTTTTTGACTAATTTCTGCAGAGAGCTGCGCAATACTAGAAATTTTTGATTTGATTTTTGCTTGAGTGCTATTGATTTGTGCAATGAGGCTATTTACATCCTTCTGGAGAGAGCCACTTTTAGCTTTTTGTGCAGCAAGTTGCGCTTGAAGTCTTGCGAGAACAGCACTCTCATCAGCATATTCACGACATGCTTGTTCAATATCAGGAGAAGAGGGGTTTTGACAAACTGCCGGCTGCGTATTTGTTTGAGCAAATACAGAAGAGCCTGTACCTTCCAAGATACTTATTGGTGAAAAGACAACAACAAGGATCAGTATAAAAATAAAAGCCTTACGCATAACAATAAGACTTTTATTATACCAAACTATTACACCTTGAGCTCTTGACTCATGGGTGAAGTTGTAGAATTATTCTGCTGCTCCTTCTCCCCCTTCTTCCTCTTTCTTTCCTTTCTTTTCTACTTCAATAGCAGAGAGGTCTATTGGAGCAGCTTCTTCCTTTTCTTCAACAAAAGCTGAGACTGCGGCAACAACTTCTTCTTCATGGGTCACGAGCGAAACACCTTTTGGAAGTGCGATATCACGAGCGTGAATAACATCACTGAGTGCAGCAAGTGGTGTAAGATCAACAGAGATACTATGTGGGAGATCTGCAGGAAGTGCTCGAACTTCAATTTCGTGCATTACCTTCATTACCATACCAATACCCGCTTTTTCTGCTTCCGCAAGACCAGTAAACTCAATAGGCACCGCAACTTCAGCTTCCTTGTTCATATCAACAACGAGAAAGTCGATATGGGTTGCCATACCAGTGATAGGGTCTCGCTGGAGGTCGTGAATAAGCGTTGGTACTTTTTCATTGCCAAGATCGAGCGTCACTGCAGTTGTCTCTCCTGCTTCCTTAAAGACCTTCATAAACTCAAGCGCAGGAACGGAGATAGCTGTTGACTCCTTGCCAAAGCCGTAAAATACAGCTGGAATAGAGCCTGATTCACGAACCTGCTCCGGTTTTATATTTTCTCGTTTTGTTGCCTGTAGTGTTAACATAGGGCTTCATTATACTAAAAAAAGCCTAAAGTGCAACCCTCTTTTACTCTCATGAGGCGTGGGTATGGTTATGATCCCGAATCACATGGTCTTCAATATATTTGAGTGACCCACCGACTTTTTTACCCGGATTAAAGAGGTAGAGTGGATCAAAGAGCTCTTTTACTTCTTTGAAGAGTTCGAGCATTTTTGAACTAAACATATATGAGAGATAAGGAGTGCGAATAATACCATCGTTATGTTCGGCAGTGATAGAACCTTTATATTTTGCAACAAGTGTATACACCTTTTTTGAGAGATCAAGAATAATATCAGCAGAGAAAGGGTTATTGAGATCCATCAGTGGAATGATGTGGAAGTTTCCATTTCCTGCGTGCCCTGCAATTGTATAGTCGAGCTTATACTGTGACAGTATTGCTTGAAGTTCTGGTAAAAAGTTTGGCATATCATGCGGAGTCACAATGATGTCATCAATAAATGGAGCTGTTCGCTTTCCTTTTGCGTGGTTTCGAAGGAGTGAAAAACTTTCTCTACGAATCGTCCAATATTTTTCAACTTCTTGTACTGAACGAGCAATCTTTGTTTGGAATTTGAAATGCGAAACAGCAGAGAGTATTGCCTGTGCTCGTTCGAGTAGGACGCCTTCATCATCTCCGGTGAGTTCAACCATAAGAATTATTTTTGGTATACCTCCACGAAGCACCATGAGCATATCAGGAATAAATTGAAGACCAAGCTTTATTGCCCCCCAAAAACCAAGCCGCTTAAAAAAATCTCCAATAAAACGAATAGCGAGTTTCATACTGTGATCATCAAATGATTCAAAGCTCTCTGGCTCATACTGCATGACTGTATCAACAACCTCTCCAAGATTCTTGAGACTGTGCATATAGATAAGAACCATTTTTGAATATTTTGGTACCGGAACAAGCCCGAGCTCTACTTCTCTCGTAATACCGAGGGTCCCTTGTGCACCCACAAGAAGCTTATTGAGATCAAAAATACCTGTTTCCCTATTCCATACATTCCAAAGATAGTAGCCTGCAGAATTTTTTGAAACTAAAGGCTTTGCCTTTTGTATCTCATCATAATTTTCTTCTATAAGGGTGAAGAGTCTTTTATAGAGTGTTCCCTCAAAGTCTTTCTGTGCAATCTTTGCATCAAGTTCAGTCTTTGTAAGCGGCTTAACAATATACTCATTACCATCAGAAAAAATAATTTTTTGTTTCTGCAGGTATCGTTCTACCTTCCCATACTTTATTGTCTTTTCTCCACCAGAATTGTTGCTGACCATGCCACCAATAGCACAAATACTCTTTGATGCAGTATATGCCGGCATGAGGCGGTCAATCTTCAGCGCCTCTTTCTCAAAATCTCGATAGTAACACCCTGGTTCTACGACCGCTTTTTCGGGGTCAATTGAAATGATTTTATTAAGATAGCGAGTGGTATCGAGAATGATAGAGTCCCCAAGCGGCCCACCTGACATATCGGTACCAGCCGAACGAGCAGTGATTGAAATATTTTTACCAGACTCTTTTTCTTTTTTTGCAAAACGAACAAGTGCCTTGATATCATCAGTATTTTTTGGGAAGACGACTAGTTGCGGCCTTACCTCAAAAAGACTTGCATCGTGTGAGTAAAAGTCCAGTGTCGCAGGAGTAAAATCAATATCACCAGAAAATTCTTTTTGTAATCCAATTGTGTCCATACCTACTTCATTCGTGAAAATGCTCGTAATTTTTCTTCAGCAACCTTTTGCATTGCTTCTTGTGCTGCTGTCCCATATTTGTAAGGGGCAACATCATCAGGGTGGCTTTCAAGATATGCTTTGAGCCCTTCAGTGTAGGCTTTACGGAGCTCTGTGTTCACATGCACAATACAAATACCTGCCTCTATAGCTGCGTCAAAATCAGCATCGTTACCTGAGCCACCATGAAGGACAAGGGGGGCTTTTGTTGCTTCAGCGATAGCTTTTATTCGAGCGATATCAAGCTTTGGATCAACACCCCCCTTCATCATGCCGTGAATATTTCCAACAGCTGGAGCAAGCGCATCAGCGCCTGTTTCTTTGAGAATCTGCACAGCATCCTCTGGTGTGGTGAGCATATCAAGCGAAACACCTTCAGGGATACCATCAAGCACTTTTGAAGATTGACCAATATAGCCAAGCTCTACCTCAACAATAATATCTCTGCCGGTTTGACGACCAATAGAGCGGGCGTACGATACACACGCTTTTGCTTTTTCAATATTTTCAGAAATCGAAAGCTTTGCACCATCAAAGATAACACTATCAAAACCAGCATCAATTGCTGCCTTTACACCTTCAACACTGTAGTGATGATCAGCATTCAAGAAGATTGGGATTCCAAGATCTCTTCTGATAGCTCTAACAAGAGCAACGCCTTGGTGCATACCAACTGCAGCTTCTTCCCCTTCAGAAAGCCCAACAATCACTGGTACGCCGACATTTTTTGCAGCATGAGCGATAGCCCAGAGACCTTCGAGATTTGAAAAATTAAAGTGGCCAATAGCCTTTTTTTCTCGCTTTGCTTCTTGTATATACGCCCGAAGAGACTTCTCCATGACTAAATTGTACCATACTGCTATAATGGATTTTATGAATGAACAAATAGACTTTTTAGCAATTGGTGATGTCGTCACTGATGTATTTATTAAAATAAAAGACGCAGAAGTTACCTGTGATATAGACGAGCACAACTGCAAACTCTCCATGCGTTTCGGAGATAAAATCCCTTATGAATCAGCTGAAGAAATTCGAGCTGTTGGCAACTCTTCGAACGCTGCAGTTTCTGCTGCGCGACTTGGCATAAAAAGCGCACTCATGGCAAATATTGGAAAGGACTTTCATGGAGAAAACTGCCTTTCAGAGCTCAAGAAAAATGGCGTCTCAACAACATTTGTAGGGATCCATGAGGGTATCGCAACAAACTACCACTATGTGCTCTGGTATGATGTCGATAGAACAATTCTTGTAAAACATGCACACTTCCCTGTTTCCTTCCCAAAAGACATGCCAGCACCAAAAATGATTTATCTTTCTTCGCTTGGAGAAAATACCGAAGAGTACCACAAAGAAATAGCTGCCTATATAGCCGCACATCCAGAAGTAAAACTTGTATTTCAGCCAGGAACTTTTCAGATGAACCTTGCTCCTGAAATTGTGACTCCTATTTATAAACATTCATATGCATTTTTCTGTAACCTTGAAGAAGCAAAGAGGATACTCCAAACAGAAGAAAACGACCCAAAAACACTGCTACATATGATTCATCGGCTTGGTCCAAAGCTTGTCTTTATTAGTGACGGTATCAAAGGAGCATATGCTTCTGATGGGACAGAGTCATACTTTATGCCTATCTACCCACATGCACCATACGAACGAACAGGCGCTGGAGATGCATTTTCTTCAACTATCTCTGTTGCACTCCTTCTTGGAAAACCGCTCAAAGAAGCACTCTCTTGGGGTCCGGTAAACTCAATGTCCGTTGTTCAGTATGTTGGTGCACAAAAAGGGCTCCTCTCTATGGATGCACTTCAAAAGTACCTTGCTGAAGCTCCAAGCGACTACCAACCAAAGGTACTTTAAAAAGTTATTTAAAAAAGAAGTACTGTATAAAAATCCTTGCGCAGCATGACTGATGCGAGCAGAGTAATCCGACAACAGACGGATATGCGTGATTTTTATACAATACTTCTCTTTTAATATGTACTTCTTTCTAAAATTTTCTCAACTGCAGCACTGATGCCGTCTCGCCCCATACCATAGTGCTCCACAAGCTGCAGCGGTGTTCCTGATTGACCAAACTGATCTCTGACGCCAACAAATTCCATTGCTACTGGATAGTTTTGTGCTAGTACCTCTGAAACTGCACTGCCCAAGCCTCCTGCGATTTGATGCTCCTCAACAGAAATAATTCTTTTTGTTTCTCTCGCAAGAGCAATGAGCAGCTCATTATCGAGAGGCTTAATAGTGTGAATATTTGCAACAATTATTTTAATACCTTTTTTCTCAAAATCTTTTGCAACACGAAGTGCATTTGCAACAAGTGCACCTGTTGCCACAATTGCAACATGAGCAACACCTTCGGGTCTGTATAATATTTGTCCTTTTCCTATTTCAAATGGAGTATCTTCTGTGGTGATGATTGGCGTCTTTTCTCGAGCAAGACGAAGATAGCAAAGTGTTTGTTTCTCAGCGAGGGCAAGCGTTGCCCGCTTTGCTTGAATGGCATCACAGGGAGAAATAACTGTCATCCGAGGGACTACTCGCATAAGCGCAATATCCTCTATTGCCTGGTGTGTACCACCATCAGGGCCAACAGAAACTCCAGCATGACTTCCTACAACAACTGCGGCTCTATCATTGTATGCAAGTGTTGTACGAATCTGCTCCCAGTTTCTTCCAGGAGAAAACATTGCATATGAAGAAAAAAAAGGGTACTTTCCCATCGCTGCCATACCAGAGGCAACAGTTGCAAGGTTTTGCTCGGCAACGCCTATCTCTACAAACCGTTCTGGATAGCGATCACGAAAAAGGTGCATTTGAGTACTTTCAGTAAGATCAGCAGAGAGCGCAACAATGTTTTGGTATTTTTCTCCAGCTTGAAGTAATCCTTCGCCAAAGCCTTTGCGAATTGGCACTTGCTCCACATCATCATTCCAAATTTTGTTATTTAATTTTAAATCAGGATTTAACATACTACTTATGTTCACTCTTAATCTTACCTCCTAATGTGCGAAGTTCATCCAACGCTATTTTTGCCTCCTCTTTGCTTGGTGCCTTGCCATGCCACTCAAACTTCCGTTCAAATTCTCGCACACCCTTGCCTGGGATTGTCCGTGCAATGATAACAGAAGGTTTTTCAAATACAGCTTTTGCTTTGTGTACCGCATCGATAATAGCCTCAATATTGTGCCCATCTATTTCCTGCACATGCCAAGAAAAGGCTTCCCACTTTGCAGTAAGACTATCAAGCGGCATGACATCTTCGGTATAGCCGTCAATTTGAATATTATTTCGATCAACAATAGCGATGAGGTTTCGAAGCTTTTCCTTACCAGCAAGCATGATAGCTTCCCAACTATTTCCCTCATTGAGTTCTCCGTCACTAAGGAGCGCATAAAAATACTTGTCACTAACAACACCATGATCGATACGATCAGCAAGTGCCATCCCAACAGCCTGGGAAAGTCCAGAACCAAGTGGACCAGAAGAAGTTTCAAGCAATGGTAAAAAATCTCTATGTGGATGCCCTTGAAGCCTTGATCCAAATTTTCGAAGCGTTTGCAGCTCTTCTACAGCAAAGTATCCTGCATGAGCCAGAGCAGCATAGAGTACAGGATTGATATGACCATTTGAAAGCACGAGACGATCACGGTCTTCCCAAGTAGGGTTTTTTGGATCATGCCGAAGAATATCAAAATAGAGCGCAGCAAATACATCAGCCATACCAAGCGGGCCTGCAGTGTGCCCTGAACCTGCTTCAGTAAGCATACGAATAACACTCTCACGAATCTCATTCGCTATCATTGCTATCTCACGAGTTGTGTATGTACCAACTGCTTTCATCTATGCATTCGCAAGCTCTTGTAATGCTTCTATTGTACCGTGCGGATCAATACTTTGAAATATCGCAGAGCCAACAACAAGTCTTCGTGCTCCTGCATCAACAAGCGCTTTTACATTCTGAGGACTAACTGCCCCATCAACGCCAATACGAACAGTCTCGCCATAGAGTGCGTGGAGCTTTGCAACAAAGGGAATAACGGCTTCGTTAAAAGGTTGCCCTTGCGCACCAATATGTGTGATGCCCATACACTGAATGCGACGAAGATACGGGACAAGTGGGGCGATAGAAGCTGGATCATCGTCACTTTGAAGCGCAACACCAAAAGAAATCGTTTGGTGTACAACCTCACTCAGTCCTTCAAAATAAGCGAGAAGTTTTTCAACAGAAACAGTTTTGAGATGAAAAATAATTTTTGAAGGACCAAGTGCTATGAAAGTATCTATCTCTGAAAGCGGATCTTCTATCATAAGATCAAACTCGTAGTTAATACTATCCCAAAATGGAAGCCCTTCTTTTTCTGAAAGAATATCGTCTTTTCGTACAACATCTTTGCCATTGAACCACCAGGTCTTTGATGTAACAAATTTACCATCACAAAAGTCTATCTGTATGGTCGGTGCGAGCTCATGAACAAGTGCGACACCTTTTTCTATATCAGTATAGGTCTGTGGCAATATCGCCGGAATTATTTCTATCATCGCTAAAATTTACTTATTCGTCTCATGTGTCGCTCTTCGTAGGAGAACTCAGCAGCAAGCCAAAAATCGACTGCTTCATAGACCTCTTCAGCACTAATAAATCTTGCTCCTATAGAGAGGATATTTGCATTGTTGTGAAGTCGAGAAAAAGTCAAAATATCTTTAGATCCACCGTAATACACAACAGCACGAGCGCCAACAATGCGATTTGCACACATAGCTTCCCCTTCTCCAGAGCCACCAAAGATAATAGCCTTGCTCTCTACATCTTCAGCAACCGCTTTTGCACAGGGAGTTATAAAATCTGGATAGTCATCATTTTCATCAAGACTTGTGTTTCCGTGGTCAATAACTTCATAGTTTTTCTCCAAAAGGTGTGCTTTAAGCGCTTCTTTATGCTCAAACCCTGCATGATCGGATGCTAAATGTATTTTCATAATAGTTATTTTATCGTATTTCCTGTTTTAATCACATGATCAACGAGAGTATATGTATATCCCATTTCATTATCGTACCAACCAAGAACTTTCACCAGGTTACCGCCAACAACACGAGTCATCTCAAGATCAGCAATAGAAGCATGGCTGTTGCCAAGAATATCACTTGAAACAAGTGGTTCGTTAGTTACTGCAAATATCTTTGACCATTTTTCACTTGCCGCTGCTTTCTTGAGAATATCATTTACTTCTTCTGCGGTTGTTTTTCTCATTGAAATAAAAGTGACATCTACAATAGAGCCTGCAGGTACTGGTACTCGGATAGAGATGCCATCAAAGAGCCCTTCCAGTTTTGGAAACGCCTTTGTTACGGCAATTGCAGCACCAGTTGAGCTTGGCACAATATTTTGAGCGGCAGCACGACCCTCACGAAGATCTTTTTTACTTGGTCCATCAACGAGCGCTTGAGAAGCAGTGTACCCGTGCACTGTATTAAGAACCGCTTTATCAATACCAAGTGCTTCATCAAGGATTGCAATGAGCGGGCTCGCAGCGTTGGTGGTACAAGAAGCATTTGAAGTGATCGGGCAAAGGCCAAATTTTTCTTCATTAACACCAAGAAGTATAGTCTCCCCCTGTACTGATCCGTCAGAACCTTTTGCAGGAGCAGAAATAACAACCCGTTTTGCGCCATCATCCAAATGAAACTTTGCTTTATCAAACGCAGTAAAAAGTCCTGTTGACTCAACAACAACATCGATATCGAGTGCTTTCCATGGAAGCTTTGTTGTATCCTTTTCTGAAAGAAACTTTACTATCTTTCCATCAATTGATAAATCAGTCCCCCATACTTCCACTTTGTGATCCCAGGTTCGATACACGGTGTCATACTTTAGTAGATAGGCAAGAGACTCAATACTTCCGAGATCATTGACCGCAACAATTTCTATTTCAGGTCGTTCCCAAGCAAGTTTCAAAAATGCTCTACCGATTCGACCAAAACCATTGATTGCTACTTTTAGTTTCTTCATCTGTTTAGTATA
>CAYOYW010000013.1:0-3184 GCA_964408305.1 uncultured Candidatus Saccharibacteria bacterium | reverse complement strand
CTCTGCCAAGCTCGCATCATATCTATTTCTTTTTGCTGTGCAGTGATAATATCGTTTGCCATCTTGATAAGCTCAGGCCGCTTTGAGGTTGCAAGTACCAAGCGAGCCATTTCAACTGCACCTTGGTGATGAGGAATCATTTCCTCAAGAAAAGCTGCATCAAAGTCATCACCTGTCTTTCCTTTGAGGCCATCTGACATAGCATTCATCATTTGATTCATCGACATGCTTCCCATCATATTACTATTAGACATCATCATGCTGTTTGACATCATATGCGAACCATTCCTTGGGTAAGAAAAGCATTTACTTCCCCAAAGAAGCCATCCAACAAAAAGACCTGCGGCGAGCGTAACAAGCACTATTATTACTGTGTTATTTTTCTGTTCCATATGAGCATAGTATATCACTACCCCAAAAGCTCTTCTTTGAGAAGTTTTGCAGCAAGAGTTGGATTTGCAGCACCTTTTGTTTCTTTCATCATAAAGCCAATGAAAGCTTGGAGCACTGACTCTTTCCCTCCTTTATAATCAGCAACAAGCTTTTGATTTTCTGAGAGTATTTTCTTTGCTAGTTCTCGAAGAGCTCCTTCATCGTTTTGCTGGAGCAGCCCTTTTTCTTGTGCGATCTTCTCTGGGTCACCACCTTCTGCAATAAGAATACCAAGCAGTGTCTTACCAGCAGTAGAGGTTACCTTCCCCTCGGCAATCATATCAATTGCTTTTCCAAGATCAGCATAAGTACTAGCGCCAACATTCATAATACTTGAAATAATATAGTTTGCTTTCATTTCAGGATTTTTCGCAGGAATGTTTTCAAATAGTTCTTTTTTAGATTGGTCTTGTACAAAAACTTCAACAAGTTCAGGATTTCGTATTTCGTTCATAAGTCTTGTTCGAGTCTCCCATGGAAGCTCTGGCAGCCCCTCTTTTAATTTTGGAATATCAAAAAGCTCAGAGAGCATAAACTTTGGAATATCGGGATCAGGGAAATAGCGATAATCATTTGCATTTTCTTTTGACCGTTGCGAAAAGGTAGACTGCTTTGCTTCATCCCACCCACGAGTTTCTTGCACTATCTCATCCTTTCTCCCTGCCTCATAGAGTGCCTGCATTCGCGCAAGCTCATACTCAATAGCCTTTTCAACTGATTTAAAAGAGTTGAGATTTTTCACTTCTACTTTTGTTCCAAAAACATGAGGATCATCAGAGAGCGAGATATTTGGTTCAACACGCATCTCACCTTTTTCCATATTTGCATCAGAAACACCAAGGGTGCGAAGAAGGAGCTGAAGTTCACGAGCAAAATCTCCTGCCTCTTTTGCACTATGAATAACCGGCTCAGTAACAAGCTCCATAAGTGGTACTCCAGCACGATTGTAATCAACAAGGGTAAAGTTGCCTCGATCGTGTTTTGAAAGACCAGTATCCTCTTCAAGGTGGATACGAGTGATTGCAAAACCTCCAAGTGCCCCACCAGAAACTATCGGGTACTTGTATTGAGAGATCTGGTACCCTTTTGGAATATCTGGATAAAAGTAATTCTTGCGATCAAACTCAGTAAAGTTTGCAATAGTTGAGCCAAGTGCAAGACCTACCTTGATAACACTTTCGATGGCTTTTTTGTTTGGGACAGGGAGCGTGCCAGGATGCCCCATACAGATAGGACAGATATTTGTGTTCTGCTTTTCTTCATCTGGATCATTTTTGCATCCACAGAACATTTTTGACGCAGTTTTGAGCTCAGCATGAATCTCAAGACCAATCGTTGCGTAGTACTCTTTTGACATAGGGGGATTATACAAGAATTACTCCATTAGACAAAAATTGACTTAGCTCTTTGATACCTGTATAAATAGGAAAATTTGCTGGATGGAAAAAAATACAAGAAAAACAGTTTTGCTAGCATCGAGCATTGTTCTTGGTTTCTCTCTGCTTCTTCTTATTCTTGGCCCTAGAGAAAAAAGAACCTCTAAGCACGGAGGAGGTGGTAGTAGTTCGTTTAGTTGGAAAAAACCTGACTCTGTTCAAAAAATAATTATTCGAGGAACATTTGGTAAGCTCGACACTCTTCTCGTCGTTATAAATAACACAGATTCTATATTCGAAAAAATTTCTTATAGTAAAAAAATAAAGTTTTTATTGGATACGACAAGAAATACCAAAAAAGTAGTACTGATAGATACTGCTTCTGGTAAGAAAATAAGATTTCGAATAAAAGAAAAAAGTTGGCGAGGACTATACCAAAAAGAGTTTAGATGGCTAGAAAGATTTTGACCCTACTTGTTTTGTGTTAGGGTTTTTTATTTCTCTGAAAGAGCCTTGAGGATATGGACGAGTTCATCTCGAAAAGCTTTTGTTCCTGCATCATCAAAAAGTGTCACTGTAAAAACTTTTTTCCCGAGCGATTCAAACTCTTTCTGCTTTTGCGCTACAACACTTGGCGTCGTAACATCAGTCTTTGTCAGGAGGAGTATTTCTTCTTTTTCTGAAAGTCCCTGACCAAAAGTCTCAAGTTCTCCTCTGATAGTTTTATACGCCTTCATCATATCTTCTTGTTCAAAAGAAATAAGGTGTACGAGCATTTTTGTCTTAGTGATATGGCGAAGAAAAGTAAAACCGAGCCCTTTACCACTACTTGCCCCCTCAATAAGCCCTGGGATATCTGCAATAATATACCCATAAAGATCACCGAGATTTGGATCAATGGTAGTAAATGGATACTCTCCTACCTTTGCAGTTGCATTGGTAAGCGCATTCAAGAGGCTTGATTTTCCTGCATTTGGAAAACCAACCAGCCCAACATCGGCAATAAGAGAAACTTCGATATGAAGCTCGGCTGCCTCACCCTCTTTTCCAGGAGTCCACTCTTGAGGTGTCTGGTTTGTTGAACTTTTAAAGTGCTCATTACCATAGCCTCCTGCCCCACCCTGAAGAATTTTTATTTCTTGACCTTCTTTTGTGAGTTCCCAGACAAGTCCATTTGTTTTATTCGTTATTTTTGAACCAATAGGAAACTCTATGTACAGGTCTTCCCCACTTGCGCCCTTTAGACTACGACTGGCACCAGGCTCTCCGTTTTGAGCAAAAAATTCTTTTTTTGATCGATACTGGTCAAGCACCCGAAGAGAGCGGATAGCTTTGATATAGACATCTCCTCCACGACCACCATCTCCCCCATTTGG
>CAYOYW010000012.1:2755-22626 GCA_964408305.1 uncultured Candidatus Saccharibacteria bacterium | reverse complement strand
TCAGTGAGCTGTTACGCTTTCTTTAAAGGATGGCTGCTTCTAAGCCAACCTCCTGATTGTTGAAGAAATTTCACCTCCTTGCTTGCACTGAACGTATATTTAGGGACCTTAGTCGAAGATCTGGGCTGTTTCCCTTTTGTCCAATGGAGCTTCGCCCCCACGGACTAACTGCCGCATTTTTTACTTCTGGTATTCGGAGTTTGATAGGACTCACGAGATTTCTCCCTATTGAGTCCTTCCAGTGCTCTACCCCCAAAAGGAACATGCGACGCCATCCCAAAAGATGTTTCGGAAAGAACCAGCTATTACCAGGTTCGATTAGCTTTTCACTCCAACCCACAAGTCATCCGAATGCGTTGTACGACATACCGGTTCGGGCCTCCAGCGGCATTTCTGCCGCCTTCACCCTGCTCATGGGTAGCTCACCTGGCTTCGGGTCTTATGAGTACGACCGCCCCAAAGGGCAGACGCGCTATTAACACTTGCTTTCGCTGTGGCTCCGGAGCTGTACTCCTTAGCCAAGCCGCACTCATAAACTCGTTGGCTCATTCTTCAATAGGCACGCCGTGACGGATATAAATACCCGCTCCGACTCCTTGTAAGCATATGGTTTCAGTTCTATTTCACCCTCCTCTCGGAGTACTTTTCACCTTTCCCTCACGGTACTAGTTCACTATCGGTCTTCACAATGTATTTAGCCTTACCAGTTAGTTCTGGTAGATTCCTTCAAGCTATTCGTGTCCTGAAGTACTCAAGAACAGTGATAAAAAGATATATGCATTTCGAATACGGGACTATCACCCACTATGGTGTTGGTTTCCAACAACTTTTTCTATACATACATTTTGTAACTTTCCTCGTAAAACGAGATTCACTGCCTTACAACCCCCGCCCAACATTTTACTTTCAAATTACACCCTCTAAAGAGAGAGCAAGAAATTTAAACAACCAACTGTTCCGTCAATTCCACTGGCCAGTAGTGGACGGGGTCAATTGCCAACTCTTTCTCGCTCGTTAGAGTTTGTAAATAATTTTTTAAAAATAAAATGTTAGGCGGGTTTGGGCTGTTCCCTTTTCGCTCGCCGCTACTTGGGGAATGTCGTGGTATACACCACATTGTTTTCTTTTCCTCTCGGTACTGAGATGTTTCACTTCCCGAGGTGCGCACAATGATTACTTACGAATCAAAGTAGTAGAGGTTTACTCTACTGGGTTTCCCCATTCAGACATCTCCGGATCAAAGGTTGCAAGGCACCTCCCCGAAGCGTATCGCCGCCGTACCGCGTCTTTCATCGCCATGTGAAGCCAAGGCATCCGCCATATGCTCTTAATTTCCTATTAGGAAATCTAGAAATCATTTTCTTACTTTATACTATTACTACTTTTGAACGACCGCTCGCTCTTTCATAACAGTCTCTATCTCTCCACACCTGCAACCAGTATTACTCATACTGATATAAGTGAAGGATAGGATGCAGTTTTCAAAAAACTAGTACTTATGATTTTTTGACGAAAAATGCCGCCTTCTAGGGCGGCGCAACAATGTCTTGAAGGCTATGCCCTAGATAGAGGTTGCTTTTTCGTGATTACTCATAAGTGGGCACATTGTATACGAGGGCAAAAGTACTGTCAAGAGGTTCGCCTAAAGCATAAAAGCCTCCGCGAAAAGGCGGAGGCTTTTATGCTTTTTTGGTACAAAAGAAAGGTTTATTTATTTCCGAGATCGTCAGAAACACGGTTGATCCATCGTGCTGCTGCATCCTTACCACCGAGCCCAAAGGCAAGGCCGAAAGCGAGTGCAAGCATAACAACAAGACCAGTAAAGATGATCTGACCAAAGTATCCGAAGATACCAAGCTTATCAAGTGCAGTCACCACTGCAAGGATCCAAATTGCGTAGTATGCAATAGAGCCAAGCATTTTTGCAGAGCGAACATGTGCAACAGCAGCTCCACCAGCAACAAGCTTGCGAACAAAGTCAGCAAGAATAGTTCCTGATACGAGGATAAGTGCTGCAATGATCACTTGTGGGATATATGCGAGTACTTGTTGAAGGAACATAGTTACTTGGTCAAGATTGAGAATGTTGAGGGAGGCTACCAAGAAAACGATAACGATAAACCACTTCACAAGCTCTCCGAAGAACTTACCAACATGAAGGCGAATACCTCCACGAGCAAGTACCTCCTCTGCACCAGCACTCTTGAAAAGCTTGTCCAGCTTAAGAGCATCAATTGCAGAAGTAATAATCTTTCCAAGTGTTGTTGCTACAATCCATCCGAGGATGAAAATAATGATAGCGAGCAAAATCTTTGGGAATGTTGCCACAAAGCCGTACCAAAGACCTTGTAGAGACACCCGAAACACTTCACTCCATGTTTGTATGAGCATATGTATGTGATACGCACGAAGCGTACTTTTTTGAAAAACTCTATTAATTCACTACTCTCCGGAGACTCCGAACAGTATTACCTTTAGTATATCCCAAAAGGCTAGTTTGGGAAAACAAAGGTGGAAAACTCTTTTGAGGCAAGGAGACGGGTATGGGGAAAGTCAAACATGTCACGGAGCAGCTTGTCATACATAGAAACACGGTACCGAAAATCAGCAGTATCAAAAACAGCATAAGAGAGCTCTTTACCAAGCTCAGACTCAAGAACCGCAACAGCTCGCTGCACATATTTTTTGCTAATATTGTCCCCGACAATCAGAAGATCCAACCGACTATCACTCTGCTGCATAAAGAGCCCTGAGACTACAAGAAACTGTACCCGCCCTGCAGGACGAAACCGTTTAACAAGATCATCGTGTTTGAAAAAATCACCCTCAACAAGAAGTGCCTTGAGTTCTCGGATATAAGGAAAGTCAGTATTGAGCATCCACCCCTGTGCTCGCTTTCTTTTTGTTTTTCCTGTTCGTCCATCAATAGTTTCTTTTATGAAAGCTTTTCGTTTAACCATTCCAGCACTTGAAAGCACTGCAATTCCTTGGCGAGCAGCAGCTGCAGTAAGCCTACAACGCTCAGTGATAAATGCATTATCAAACCCCTGCTCTGGGTTGAGCAAAAAAAGTCGCATGATTTTGACACGAGCGATACCACCAAAAAGTTTTCCTAAAATATCCATTCTCTTTCCGACTTAAATAACAGACACAGTATAGTAGGACAACTCTCTTGTGTTCAAGTATTTTTTGGGTTGTAAAAATAAAAAAAGCCCTTTAAAAGGCTTCGTTGGCAATTCACAGTTTGATTTTGGTAAATAAGCGCCCCCCATCCCAGGTGACTTCAAGCTCTTTCTCAGAAAGGGGCTTAATCATCGTAATACGATCATAAGCATCTCCGGTATAGAGGGCTACTTGCCGCCAGTACCTCCCCTTTTCAAAAAGGTAAAAGATTGCGGTTTCCCGAACCCCTTCCTTAAATGATTGAGGTTTTACAGTCGGGGCCATATAGATGGTAGTCCCGAACACTTTACCTTTTTGCTGGAATAGTTTATGCACAGTCCCAACACTGCCAAATACAGGGTTACCCTCGCACAAGAGGTTTCCGCTTGAGCCAACCTGCATGAGTGGAGGTTTTATTGTTTTGCAAGAAGGAACTGCCAGAAGGAGGGCTACAAAAAAGAGTATGTACTTCATAACGATTGGTTTTGACTGATACTACGCTTCTCTGTAAAAAAGTCAAAATAAAAAAACCCGCGCAAAGCGCGGGTACATACACATTACTTTTGAATGATAATTCTGGTTACCCCAAGCGGCTTTTGGTCTTTTGAAAAAAATCGCAGCCAATACAGACCGGTTGACACCTTCGGTACCTGAAGCTGGTTCGTCGCACCTACTGTAAGGGTAAGAACCGGAGCTCCATCCGCACTGGTAAGCTCTGCGGTGAAAATCTTGGCATCAGATCTGAGTGTTACCAAAGACCCTCCTTTTATGGGGTTTGGGAATACAGACACCAACGAGCCTCCGCGAGGGGTACTGACTACTCTTCGTACAAGAATAACTTTTGACTGGTTTTGCTTTCCATCAATATCCTCTTGGCGAAGGCGATAGTAGATCCACCGTTCGTTCGGAAAAGATATGTCTGAGTAACTGTACGAAAGCGGAAGAGTACTACTGCCTCCAACAGCACTTGTCTTAATAAAGGCAATATCGCTCCAAATGCTGTTATCAAGGCTCCGCTGAACAAGGAAACCGCTGACATTTTGCTCGTTCGCTGTTTTCCAGGAAAGGTCAATGCTTGTATTTTTCGGAACAGCATTGAACTCAACCAGCGATACCGGTAAGGTGTTGTAACAGGCAGCGCCACCACAGGTGGCGTTTTGATATACCTGCACTCCGATAACAGCCGGCGCACTGCAAGAAAACTGCAAGCTGGTGTATGTCCGCTCCCCTGCATAGAGGGCGATGGCGCAGTCTGAAAAGCAAATTCCGCCAGAAGTATTGTACAGGGTAACCCTGAGGGACTGGTTGTAGCCGCTCTCGTTTCTGTACTTTACTTTTACTTTATAGGTTCCGCTTCCAGTTGAAAACCACCAGGCATCCAGAATACTTGTGCATTCTGTTGCGCAAGCTGTTGCAACACTCAACATGATTGTTGCAAAAAGAAAGAGTAACTTCTTTTTCATGTCATAATGATTTAAAGAGTGATTTAGTGATTTCTTCAACTCTATAGAACAAAAACACCCCCGTCAAGGGAGTGTTTTTACAAGTTAGATCTTTAATATTTTGTGTCTGGTACAGGTTTTACTTCAGGTGGAATATAATTTAAATCCGTAGTATCACAACTTGGGCCAATAATTGGTTTATTAGTCACTTGAATATCAGTATTAATATCATCAATACAATAGAATTTAGGATATTCTTGTTCGTAATAACTTGGTAATTGATATGCAAAATGGTCTTGGTTAGAGAAACATCGAGCATCTTTCAAATTATTGGAGCCATTCTTCCATTCATTTCCAGAAAGCAACAAAGTGTAATCCATAGTTCCATTTAGAATCCTTTCGAAAGATTCTAAATTTATTATATTCTTTGGTTTAAATTGAGATCCCATATTGAAGATACTACCTAATTTTGGATTGACACAATCTCCATTATTAGACACGCTTCCAAAACCTGTAAAAATATCTTGTCTATATACATGTATTATCGCCTGGAAATTGTTTAGTCTCCATTTTATTAGTTCTGGTTCACTATTTAACCTTTGTTTACTAAAATCTTTTGCTTGCTCAGCTTCATTTATTCTTGATTCAATTCTCTCGATATCTAATTGTTTTTTACCAATCGATGTATGAGTTAAAAACCAGCTAGGAAAAAGGAAGGTGAAAGTAGAACAAATAACTATAGCGTTGATTATTATTAGTAGCCAGTATCTTAATCTAAACTTATTAAGTTGATTGAGATCTATGAAGACATTTTGTTTTAAGGATTTACTAATTTCATGTGAAATAAACAAAGCCCTTATAAAATTGGCAAGGGCCAAAAAAGAAAAGATGCCTAAGCAACCCATCGTCACAGCCCCCCAAAATAGACCTGCACCTAAGGCTTCCCAATCCCTAGATGGTTCAACAAGGAAAACAAATAAAAGTGCAGATACTATAACAATGGCTGCAAAGAATATTCCTTCTACCAAAAGAAAATTCGATACTCTTTTGGTCGATTTTATAATATCCATATATTTTCATTATAACAAAAACACCCCCGTCAAGGGGGTGTTTTTGTTTTGTACTTGTTTGAAATAGTTTATTTCAAATTTATTTTCCTCCTTGCACTGCTCGCTATTAATAAATAGCTCCCAGCACCTCCGGAAAAGTTGGTTTGAAATAGTTTATTTCAAACCAACTTTTCCTCCGGCTTCCTCAATACTTTTCTTGAGAGCCTCAGCTTCATCTTTTTTCATGCCGTCCTTAAGTGTTGCAGGAGCAGCATCAACAAGATCTTTTGCCTCTTTAAGACCAAGACCAAGCGCTTCTTTCACAATCTTCATAACTGCGATTTTCTGTTCACCAGCACTTTCGAGGACAACAGTAAATGCATCTTTTGCTTCACCAGCATCTGCTGCACCACCAGCGGCAGGACCTGCAACTGCAACCGCACTTGCTGATACGCCAAATTTTTCTTCAAATACTTTTACGAGTTCGTTGAGTTCAAGTACAGAGAGGCTTTCAACAGCCGATACAATGTCTTTGAACTTTGCAGGAACTTCTACTTTTGTTTCTTCCATATTTTTTAAATAATTAAGCTTGTTTTTTAGCTATTTGATCAAGCGCAATAGCAAAACGCTGTATTGGAGAGTTGATGATGTTCACAAACATACCACGGAGTGTCTCTAGTGGTGGGATTGTTGCGATCACCATGATCTCTTCTTTGCTTTTGTAGCTTCCTTCAAAGACGCCACCGACAAGTGAAACGATGTCCTTGTGTTCTTTCTGGAAATTATAAATTTCTCGAATAGGTGCAAGTGCATCTTCACTATAGGCGATTGCAATTTCTCCAGGGAGTTCAGGGAGTGTTCCTGTGTATCCCTTTTCAGCGAGTACTCGTTTAAGGAGTGTTTTCTTCCCTACTTTGTACCCAACGCCAGCAGCTCTGAGCTTTCGGCGGAGTGAAATAGCATTTGCAACTGTGAGCTTATCAAATTGCACAAAGGCAATAGCGTTTGCTCCAGCGACAATATCAGAAAGAGAAGCAACAAGAGCGTGCTTTTTTTCTTTGGTAATTGCCATAGTAATGTTGTTGTTAATGAGTGTAGAAAAAATTGAGAGATTCGACCTCGGCAGGACTTATAAGATGCCTACTGTCTTTGATCTACACACCAAGGATACTATCAGAAACGGTATTTCTGTCAATGCTTTGTTTGACAGAAATACCGTTTCTCAGT
The DNA here is from genome assembly GCA_964408305.1 of uncultured Candidatus Saccharibacteria bacterium. Classification (GTDB taxonomy): domain Bacteria; phylum Patescibacteriota; class Minisyncoccia; order Phycocordibacterales; family UBA9973; genus UBA4124. The sequence goes on along the minus strand of CAYOYW010000012.1, from coordinate 15,746 downwards.
AATGTAAACAAAAAAAAGAATATGGTAACTTTTGGAAAACTACTGACACCTGCGATCTCACCAGACCTCAGGCACGCAATTGCAATGCTGCATGATTATGCACATGCATGCGAACACAAAACACGGTTTCATCTCCATTCGGAGCAGACGGTAATGTTCAAACTCATCGCTGAAGACTACCCCCAAACAAAAGAAAAGTTTGAGCCTTGGGAAACAGAACTTACTGAGATCCTGGAAGCTGCTAGCCTACAAATAATCACAACTGGTGAGTGCAAGACTCGAAAAGAGTTTTTTGAAACATTTAGCGAGCCGCTCTCTAGCAGAAAGTTTGATGGGAGGAAACTCAAAATCATCTTCGCAGCTATCAAAAACGCTGCAAGAGAAAAGGTTCTGGTAAAAGAGGTAGTATAAATGCATAGCCCCCAGGGGGCTTTTTTATTTTGCCGCTCTCCTATAGAATGGCAAAAAAAGGAAAGTTTATGTTTCTATTATTTCTCTATCCGTTTGGTTCTTTTATTCTTGTTGTGATTATTTGGGAATTAATAAGGTTTTTTAGTACCTTTGTGTACTACTCAGTAACAATCTCAGTTGATACTTCAGAAAAGGATGACCTAATTAGGGTGCTTCAAATAGAAAGCAAGTACAGAAACCTTCGTTTTTCAGAAAAAGGCAGCTGGGAAATGAGAAGAAAAGATAAGAAGTGGAAATGGGTGAAAATACCAAAAGATGCAATCCCTGTCCTTGAGAATCTTCTTCAAGAAAACAAACCGTTTTGGTTTAAAGTATCAGACAACTTACTACACATAGTAAGTTGTTTTTATTTTCCCCAACGCCAGCGACTTGGTTCTCCTTTTGTCTCAGCAATAATAATGAGAAAGGTGGTAAGAATAAATACACGAGGAAAAAATGATATCAGAAAATCTGAAACAGAATGTGCATTATTGTTCACAAAAACCACCTCAGTTATCAGAGAGAAGAGATACATAAAGAGCACTCCCCATCCTTGCCAAGTACACGGTACCCAACCGTAGCCGTAGCGCTTTGCTTTGAACCAAAGTTTTTGCTTTTCCATAAACAGGAGTATATAACAAAAAACCGCCACACGGCGGCTTTTTGTTACTCTTGAACAGTAAGTGTTGCTACATTTCTTCCTGCGTTGCAGTCGAGTGTAAAGGTTCCTACTTTTGAAAGACTAATCACACGATATCCATAAGCACTCAAGGTGTAGTTTGTGGCACCAACTGAGATAGTAGCTGGTTCTGAACTTCGGTTATCAAGGAGTATTTCTGAACCAACCTTAAAGACCTGACGGGCAATCTTTGATACATGACAATCACTATTAAACTGCACAAGTCGATCCTTATATGCTTCAAGAAGCTGTGTATAGGTGCGAGTATCAACAGGGCTGGTTGTTCCACTTGGTAAAGGCTTTTTTCCCGGAGTCTTTACTACTTCTTGTGGTTGTTCTTCAACAGGGTTAGCTTCTGTTGGTGCAGCTTTCTTTTTTGAAAGTCCACTTACCAAAAATCCAGCAATAACAACAAGAATAATTAATCCGAGTGCTATCTTAAGATTCTTATTGTTTTTAATCAAATCTACTATTTTCTTCATACCCCTCTACAGTACCAAACTATACCATTTCTGCAAGTTCTTAAAAGTTTACTGGACCATAAGGTCTGCAATATGTAGCTGACTGTCACAGGAAACAGTATAGCTTCCCTTGTCTCTGAGAGTGATAAACCCGTAATCAAAAGGAGCAAGTGGTACAACATTTACCCCGATTCGAATAAGTCTAGATGCAGAAGATCGGTTATCAACCATGATTTCTTTGCCAAGGTTAAATGATCGATCTTTGTTTACGAGCTGACAGTTTTCTCCAAACTGGATAATACTACCCTGGTAGATACTGAGTGCATCTTGGTATGGCAACTTTGTTTCTCTTGATTGAACAAATGTTCCGGTAAGCTTTGTTTTCCCAGAAAATGTTTCAGTTTTTGAAAAACTTTCCTCAGGAGAGCGCATCATCTCTGACGGTGGTGCTACTTGCGCGCCATCTCCAGTAACAAGCTGGTCATGAGCAAAGCGTTCCCCCATAAGGAGCATGACGCAAAGCACAATAAGACAAACCATGAGAATAATGATGTGTTTCTTGCTCAGATATTTCATATATCTCTATGGTAGCAGAACCAATAAAAAAAGTCTTCCGAGAGGAAGACTAAAAGAATAAGTATAGCTAGAGCACAACTTTTATAGAAACTGCCTCAGCACCTCCTACAAAACGAACAATGTACATACCGCCAGGCAAGCTACTGAGCGAATACTCAGAAAATCCTTTTACAGCTGGGAAAGAGAGGATTTCTTGGCCAGCGAGACTGTACACGCTGACTGCCCCGCCACTTGGGGTATTGATACGAACCCTTTTAGCTACCTGGGTAAGTACTGTTTTACTGCACGGCACAGTGACAGAAATAATACCTGAATACTTTCCTTCAAAAAGGAGCCGGTAGAATAGTTTCCCACACTCTTCTGCTTTCCAGGTAAATTTGTAGTCATTGAACACAGCTTGTTCAGTAGAACTAGCAAATGAGGCAAAGTGTACGCCATCAATAGACTTTTGTATTTCTACCAATACCCCATCTGCTGGTGTTTCATCTCGCCAAGTGAGTGTTGTATAGCCATTTTTGTAATATCCAGTGAACCTTGAGAGATGGATGGGAACAACAGAAAAAGTTTTTACAGCAAAGTTATCAGCAACATTACCATCTGCTTTTCGAAATGTTCCACCAACATATATTTTGTTCTCGAGTGTATCGATAAACATTGTATTTATCGCCGGGTACACATTTCCGTTGTTTGGATAAGAGATTCCTAACCCTTCGTCAATAAATGTATTTCCGTCATACGAAACAATGTTTGTAGGGATACCGTTTAGTCCGCCACCCGGAACTCCAGAAATATACATTTTCCCAAGAAGGTTTCCTGCTCTTGTGTTTATAAGTCTCATTTGATTACTCACTGTATTCCAGGTACTACCCGCCCTCTTTGTAAGACCAGTATTTACGAATGGAGGGCTATCGGACTGCCTAGTTCCCCCAACATAAAGTGTGTCTTGAAAAAAGCTATATGTTCGAGCAAGTTCGCACATACCGTAGTTAGCAAGTAGTGTTAATCCCCCACCTTCTTTGAATCTAAATGTTGATGGATTAAACACGCCCCCAACTTCATAAAACCCTCCTGCAACATAAATAGAATCACTTATGTTCTGGATACTTTCTATACCCGATCCGCACCCAGTAAGAGCAACACCGTATGGTTGTGACCAATTTGTACCATCAAACCGAGCAAATGCCAATATATTGCTGACACTACCTTGATTGCCGATGGAATTAAAGAATCCTCCAACATAGAGATAATTACTACTTTTGTATAAAGAGGTAACATAAGCACCTCCACCAATATCATTAGTGTACCCGATAGGCAACCATTGATTACTTGCATCATCCCATTTTATTACTAAGACAACATTAGGGCCAAAGTAGAAATACCCTCCGGCATACAAATCAGCACCGTTGGTATAGATGTAGCCAAGAGTACCGCTAGCGCTTGTGAAACTAGCACTAGTTAGTTCCCAGGTAGAGCCAGTCACCTTATAGATATTATTATGGGTTTTTACCCATAGACTGCCTTGAAACTTGGTTATTCCTGAAACATCTCCGTAGGAGATTTGATATCCTGGAATTTCATTCCATACCTGGGCTTGTATTTGCCCAAATGAATAGAGCGCTATGATCAGCGCAAGTAATACTTTTTTCATAATGCCAGCCCTCCCTGAGCTGTTTTTTATTTTTTAATGAATGATATTTTCATCATTATAATACCTTAAATAAATGAGACAAAACAAAAACCCCCTTTCGGGGGTTTTTGTTTATCTAAGCTTCTTTTTCAAGAATTACTTATCCTAAATAATCGAAAAGATTATTGGTGAATTGAGTAAGATCCTGTTGGGAAGTTATAGATGACAGAACCACTGAGGTTGGTACCGTTTGAAGGAGATGCGGTTACTCCGTTTCCAGCAAATTGTGCTGTAGAAGTGTCATCCCAACTAAATCCTGCAGCAACCAATGAAGTATTGATAGCAGCAAGGTTAGTACCAGTGTTTGCAGCAGATACTGTAGCAAACAAACTAAGTGTCTTTGAAGTTCCAGCTGGAATAGTGTAACCATCAAAGTCGTCATTTGCTTCAACACTAGCCACACCAGTAGTTGTAGTCATTGTGTCGCCAGTTGTTGCGAATTCACAGAAGATTGTCTGTGTAGCAGCTGCAGCAGTACCTTGTCCACAACTTGAACCTGTGACTGTTGTTGTACCATCAGCGATTCGAGCAAGTGTGAATGTAGGGTTTGTAGTAAATCCAACATTTGAAACATTGAACTTAATATCGTTAACCTTAATGTCACCCTTTGCATCAGCAGTGATAGTGATTTCACCGATCTTGTTCTCAGCACCAAGGTTCAATCCACCAACATTAGCTGTGTTAACAGCAAGTACTGGCTTAGAACCAACAAGTGTCATAGAAGGAGCAGCTACAGAAACAGTGTTTGTTGCTGAAGAGCTTCCACTTGAGTACTTGATTGTTGTGAGAGTAAGTGTAGATGAAGTGTTTGAGTTCACACCACCTGTACCTACATGTGGGTATGAAATCAACGCGTCTACATTAACACCTGAACCACCATTTGGAACAGCGATGTTAAGACCAGTGAGGTATGCAGTTCCAGAAACTACTGGAGCTGATACACTACCAACCTTTACATAAGTAGCTGTTGTCGCACCTGAAACAGTGAAGGTAAGTTCAGTGATTGTTGATGGAGCATTAGTAGATACAAAGTTGTATGTTGCCTTTGAACCATCAGATGTACCACCGTTTCCTGCAGCAATGAGCTGAGCAGGAGTTGAACTTGAAGCAACAATTGTAGGAGTTGCTAGAGTTCCTGTTCGGAAGGTAATTGTCTGACCTGAAGTAAGTGAACTTGTAGCAGAGATGTTACTTGTTACACCAAGAGATGTCACAGTAAATGCACTCTGTACAGTAACAGTTGATCCAGCTGCAGAACCTGAGTCAGCGAAGACATCAATTGTCTTTGTTGCTCCAGGAGCAAGTGTGAAGTCTGTTGAGAATGTGTTTGTTGCACTTCCTGAAGCAGCTGCTGTTGCAGGCTGTTGAGGAACATTCGCATTTCCTGAAGTCTCAGAAAGTCTGAGAGAAGAAAGGTTTGAAGATCCAGCACCAGCACCGTAAGTGAGCTGAGTTGCAATAGAAGTTACACGAACACTTTCAGAACTACTCTGGTTCTGGAATACATATGAACCAATCTTAACACCTGCTGTGTTAGGAGCTTGGTTTTGACTTGCATAACCAGCGTTTGCAGAGAGACCAAGTGTACCTGCTTGCATAGTAAGAACATTACCAGTTGCAGTAGGGCCTGTGATAGAAGCGTGTGAGCTCCATCCTTCAGCTGTAGCTGCACCGAGGTTTGCAGATACTGATCCAGCAGTGTAGTTAGCACCTGAAGTAGCAGTTGAATCAGCCGCACCAGAAGAAGATGGACTTGTTCGAAGATCTGCTCGAACTTCAAGAGTACTATCTGCACCTGCAGGGATGATCATCTGAGAACCAAGGTTAAAGGTAAGTGCACCTGAACCCCAGTTTTGCTGTGAACCGATCTGTGAACCATTGAAGTACAAGGTTACATTTTGAAGACCGTTTCCAGAAGCAAACTGAGTGTGAGTAGCACCAGCTGTTGTTACATTACATGGAGCAGAACCGTAAGTTGCTCCTGATGTACATGCATTAGAGATAACAGGTGTGATAGGAAGTGAAGTTACCTTAACATCCTCACCGTATCCCTTGATCTTGAATTTCGCAATTGTTGCGTTTGAAGATCCAGCTGTTGTTGTTGTCATAGCACTGAAGGTAGGATCAATTGAAGCAGTAAATGTACCAGTTCCAATTGTGATTGCACCAGCAGCGTTAGGGATTGTTCCTGAGAACGCAATGTTTACACCAACTTGTGGGTCAGTAACCATAAGGTCAGACGCCTGTTGGAGAGAAATTGTGAAGTTGTAACTTGATCCCTTCACTACATCGCCACGAACTTCAACGGTATGTGAACCAGTTGAAAGACTAAATGGTGATGACATGAGGTTGAATGACAAGTAGTTTGAACCATTTGTCGTAGTCATAACTGCAGGGCCAGCAACCTTTACTCCGTCAACAAAAAGACCTGCGTTCTGAAGTGCATCAGAAGGAGCTGATCCTGTGATTCGGAAGTTTGCAGCCTTGAGCCACATTGCACGAGTATTCACTTGAATAGGAGCTCGCCATACAGTGTATGAAGTAGTTCCAGCGTTTACTGAAGCAGCAGAAACAGTGTTAGCACCGCTTACTGATGCAGTTGCAAGTGAACCAGATCCTGCAATGAACATATCATTACCCTTGATAGAAACAGTGTTTACACTTGTTCCAGCAGAGAATGAAGTAAGAGTTGTGTAGATATCGTATGAAGTTGTTGATGAAGAAACATCAGCCTTCACTGCGATTGTTCTTGAACCATTAACTGCAAGGTTAAGGTTGTTCATTGTAAGGGTTCCATTCGTGTTGAATGAATAGCCGTCAGTCAATCGTTGTACACCATCGTAGAGGTATACATTTGAAAGTGTGTTCTGATCTGATACACCACCTCTCTGGAGAGTTACAGAGTTAACTGTACCTGAACCTGAGAAAGTAATGTGCATAAGGTCAGCTGTTGCTTGACCAGCAACGATAGTTCCAGAAGCAGGATTATCCTGTGCAAGCATAGCTGTTACAGGTCCTGATTGTGGAGTTACTACCACTGTACCGCCACCACAAACATTTGAAGATGCTTGGAGTTCAGCAGCTTTTGCACGACTAAGTGGACCAAAGAGACCACTAGCAGGAGAAACTCCTCGTGCAGCTTGCCACTTGATCACAGCAGCCTTAGTTGCTGGACCGAAGTATGTTGTTTCCATACCAGGAGAACCAGCTCCTGATACAGCAACCTTAGAGTCAGCACACATGTTAAGGAATACTTGAAGATCCTTTACATCTGCACCACGACTACCAAGTTTGAGAGAACGAGACCAAGTCATCGCTGCGCTAGAAGAACCAGCAACAAGCATAACTCCGAGAAATGTTCCCACGAGTACTTTTGTAAGTTTAGTCATAATTAATTATCGTTTTGTAATGGGTATATTTTTATTTGTGTGACATCGACGAACGCCACGATTGTTATACCTTTGTCTTTCAAAAAAGAGTCTTTGTCACTCTTTTATGAATGACGATTTATCTATTTGCACATGCATATATAGATTGTATGCATCTGCCATGTCGACAGGGCCGATTGTGTCTTCTGTTTTGCTAGTCCACTTCCCGACTTTCAAATAAGGAAATGTCCCACCGCTCCAGAAAACAAAACAAGGAATGTCGACTGAAATCTAATAAGAACTACAGTGCATTTTTTACGATGCACCGAAAGTCGCTTTTTATTTTTCAATGATCATTCCTTTTCGAAGTGGTTTCCCACTCCATTTATTTTGTCTTCTGCAGCAGTAAAAAACTGGCAAAAGACGGATACCATAATACCACAGTTCATTGAAATGAGCCAGGTAATTATGATGCCTTTAGTATAGTATTTTATAGCCGCGGGCACAAAATAAATTGGATGGTACAACCACTTATCTACAGAGACGAAAAAGATGCACAAATATTACAAAAAGCCTTATAAGAGCGAGTTTACCGCCATATAGATACTCCAGCGCTTACTTCCCCGTTTTATAATACGGCCAGTGTCAATAAGGACATTGAGTTCTCTTTGAATAGTCTTTTCACTTACTTCTGGAAAGAGCGTAGTTATGTCTTTTATAACAGCACTTTTTTTGTCGTTTATAAAAGAAAGTATTTTGTCTTGCCTTGTTGATTTACTTTCTAGTGTCTTTTTGTTTTGATTATTAGAGACATATATATTCGACAATTTTAAAGGTGTGTATTCTTTTGTCTTTTTTGTGTCCTTTAAAACACCTTGCTCCTTGTGGTGATTTGTCTGAAGCGTAAGATGATCACCAAAAAAATCATCTAAGTAACCTGCTGCTTCGTCATGTTTCAAGTTTTCTGTAAAATGTTTTGCCTCATAAATAATAATTGAAGCGTTTTTTTCAGAAATAAGACCAGAGAGCACTGCGGCACCGAGAGACATTTCGATACGGGAAAGTAATGAATTGCTTTCAAAAGTGGGAGCTGTAACAAATGAGATACTTTGCGCTCGAAGCTCATGACGAATAGGGTCATTGTCCGATAGGTGGTTTGTGACAAGGTATATCGCTGCAATTATTTTTTGTCCTTTTTCTATGTCTCTTTGATTTAGCTTTGTTTTTTCTAAATTAAAACTCTTCATACATTGTCTCTTATGTCCTTTTAATTAATAAAATGTCTTTTAGTTGGAGATTTATTGTTTCGGACATTATAAAGGACATAACCCTCTTGCTGCAAGAAAAAACTTATTTCGAAATAAGAATAAAAAGCCTTGTATTTCAATGTTTTTTAAGAAGTGCATGATATACTCTCTTAGTATTTATCTCTTATGCCAAAAAAACCCGGAGTAGACAAAAAAAAGAAAGGTGATGGTGCCACAAACCATGTTGTTCTCGGTCTTATCTTTGTCTTACTTTCTCTTGTTTCGTTTGGTGGCATGATTGGCGGTGCGGGTGTTGGTGGTTTTATTCTCTGGAAGGGCGCTTATCTTCTTCTTGGTGCAGGAGCGCTGATGATCCCTGTTGGACTTCTTACTGCAGGAATTCTTATCATGAGAAAGAGGAAAATAGAGGCAACAAGCCGAGAATGGTTTGGCAGCTCTATTGGACTTCTTTCTCTCCTTGGGCTCCTTACTTTTCTTGATCCTACCTATGGGGGTGCTATCGGCTCACTTGTTCGTTTTCCTTTTGTCACACTCTTTGATGGTATTTTTGGGAGCATTATCCTCGCATTTGTTTCTGCTATTTCTCTTATTATCTTTTTTGATAGAACACCAAATCTCTTTCCTCACTTTTTGGCACTCTGGGAAGGTGTTAAAAAACTATTTTCTCGAAAACCAAAAGAAGGGCTTGTTGTTGAGGGCGCTGACTATATAGAAGAAAAAAGAGAAGAGCCTCTTCATGAAGCTCCACAAAAAACAGAGCAGCTAAAAGTCGCAACAACAGCACCAGTCCAAACTGAGGAAGAGTTCACGATAGCTCAACCAAGACGCCGGCCGAGTTTTGGATATACTCCACCCCCACTGTCTCTTCTCGAAAAAGATAGAGGAAAAGCAAATGTTGGTGATGTAAAAGCAAACGCAAATATTATCAAACGAACACTTGCTGAGTTCGGTATTGAAGTTGAAATGGATGAGGTTACTATCGGCCCAACGGTGACTCGCTATGCACTCAAACCTGCACAAGGAGTAAAACTTGCTCGCATCGTAGGACTCCAAAATGACCTTGGACTTTCTCTTGCTGCTCACCCACTTCGTATAGAAGCACCTATCCCTGGAAAAAGTCTTGTCGGTATTGAAATCCCGAACAAAACAAAAGCAATTGTTGGCCTTGCGGGACTACTCTCTGACCCAGGATTCAATGAGAGCCATAGACCACTCCTTGCAGCACTTGGAAGAAATATCGCTGGAAAGCCGGTTTTTGAAAGTATTGCAAAGATGCCACACCTTTTGATTGCAGGAACAACAGGATCAGGAAAGAGTGTGACGATTCATGCAATCATTTGTTCACTCCTCTATCGTCATGGACCAGACGATCTTCGGTTTATCTTTGTCGATCCAAAACGAGTTGAGCTTACACTCTACAACGGTATCCCTCACCTCCTCACCCCGGTGATCACTGATGCAAAAAAAGCAATTCTCTCTCTTAAGTGGGCAGCGACAGAAATGAATCGCCGCTATGACATTCTTGAAGCAGAGTCGGTGCGAGACATAGAGTCGTATCATAAGAAGTACGAAAAGGAATTTTCAAAACAAGACGAGCATGGCCCAGACCGAATGCCGTACATTGTTGTTGTTATTGATGAGCTCGCTGATATCATGCAGGCATACCCACGAGAGCTTGAGGCAGCAATTGTTCGTCTTGCACAGATGTCTCGAGCTGTTGGTATTCATCTTATCCTTTCAACACAACGACCAGAAGTGAATGTCATTACTGGACTTATCAAGGCAAATGTTCCTTCTCGTATTGCACTTCGTGTCCCAACTGGTATTGACTCTCGAACCATCCTCGACACAACAGGCGCTGAGAAGCTCCTTGGTCTTGGAGATCTCCTCGCGCTCATTGGGAACAATCAGGCACAACGACTTCAATCAGCATTTATCACTGAGGACGAAGTAAAGAGTATTGTGAAATACCTGAAAGACGCCTACAAAGATGATATTCGTGACACTATTGAATTCTCTGGTCCTTTGACTGGGGAAAAATCTCTCTTTGCCGATGGGATTGGCGAGAGTTCTGATGATGACGATGACGCGCTTTATGAAGAAGCTCGGGCTATAATTATAGAGGCAGGAAAAGGATCAACCTCATACCTCCAACGAAAACTGAAGGTTGGCTATGCACGAGCTGCACGACTTATGGATATGCTCGAAGAACGAGGGGTTATTGGTCCTGCAGATGGAGCAAAGCCACGAGAAGTGCTTGTTCCAGGAGGTAAAAGTACTGTCGATGAGGTAGCAGAAGATATGGGCCTATGAGAAAATTATCACTAAAACAAACTATTCTTTTCCTTTCAGTTACGGCTGCTTGCGCACTCATTTTTTATAATACAAAAGACATTATCTTTGGTGCTCCGCTTTCAATAAATACTATCAGCGATGGCGCAACAGTTGTTGATGCCTTTCTTCCTATTTCAGGAAATGCAAAGCATTCGTTTGAGGTAGAGATTAACGGGCGACCAATAGCACTTAGTAAAAACGGTACCTTTAACGATGGTGTTGTTCTCTCCCCTGGCTATAATGTTGTTGAGGTCAAAGGACAGGATAGATTCGGAAGAACAAAGAGTAAGATACTCCACCTTGTTGCAGAGCAATCTCAAAGTGTGGCGCGAAGTACGGACATTCATTATGAGAAAAATTAAATAAATACCATGGCAAAGAAAACAGCACCAAAAGAAAACGGTTCATCTATTGAAGAGACTATCAAAAGTATTCAGACAAAGTTTGGCGAGGGAGCAATCATGAAACTTGGCGAAACGCCAAAGGTAGATGTCAGTGTCATACCAACAGGCTCTATTGGACTTGATATAGCACTCGGTATTGGTGGTGTTCCTCGCGGAAGAATTATTGAAATATTTGGACCGGAGTCTTCCGGAAAGACCACGCTCGCGCTCCACATTGTTGCGGAAGCGCAAAAGCTCGGTGGTGTGTGTGCTTATATTGATGCAGAACATGCCATGGATCCTGAATATGCAAAAAATATCGGAGTAAAAACAAACGAACTCCTCATTTCCCAGCCTGATACCGGTGAACAAGGGCTCGAAATTTGCGAATCACTTGTCCGAAGCGGAAAGATAGATGTGGTAGTGGTAGACTCTGTTGCCGCCCTCACCCCAAAGGATGAAATAGAGGGAGATATGGGAGCACAACATGTAGGAAAGCAGGCTCGACTCATGAGCCAAGCGCTTCGAAAACTCACTGCTATTGTTCACAAATCAAAGACAGTGGTTATCTTTATCAACCAAATTCGTATGCAGATCGGTGTTATGTTTGGAAACCCCGAAACAACTCCAGGTGGAAAGGCACTCAAGTTCTATACTTCAGTTCGTCTTGATATCCGTCGTATTGCACAAATCAAAAAAGGTGAAGAGGTAGTTGGTTCTCGTACACGGGTTAAGGTAGTGAAAAATAAAGTTGCAGCTCCATTTAAACAAACGGAGTTCGATATTATCTATGGTGAAGGCATCTCCCTTGAAGGAGAGCTCATTGCGCTCGGAGAAAAACTTGGGGTGATGACAAAAAGCGGAACCTCCTACTCTTATACACCAGAAGGAAAAGAGGAGGTAAAGCTCGGTCGTGGCTATGACGCAACGCGCATTTTTATGCGTGAAAATCCAAAAGTTCGCGACCAAATCATGAAAGATGTTCGCAAGCGCATGAAAGAAGTCGTCATGGAAAGCGCTTCTGATGGAGAATAGACTTTTACTCCCCTTTCGGCTACAATCTGCTCTGTTACTAGGAACAAAAAGGTGTGTTCCAAAAAATGCCTTGCGTAGCACGACTGGTGCGAGCAGAGCAATCCGTCAGAAGACGGATATGTGTGCATTTTGAGGAATATACCTTTTTGTTTAATTCAAAAAAAACGATTATGGCAATGCTTGAATATAACGAAATTAAAGAACACAAAATTATTGTCTGGGATGGAATGCCCCACGAAGTGCTCTCTTCTCATGTTTTTCGCAAACAACAGCGAAAACCAGTGAATGCAACGAAGCTCAAAAACCTTATCACTGGCCGTGTAGCTGAGATATCCTTTGGCTCATCTGAAAAAGCTGAGGAGGCTGATATTACCACTCGCCCTGTAAAGTTCCTCTATAAAGCTAAGGGTGAAGTATGGTTTTGTGATGTCAAAGATCCAAGCAACCGCTTCTCTCTCAAGGAAGACATTGTTGGAGAGCGAATAAAATTTGCTAAAACAAACAGCGAGCTTGAGACAATCATCTACACAAACGATGATGACGAGGAGCAAGTTATTGGAATAAAAATGCCAATCAAAGTAGAGCTCGAGGTAACTGATGCTCCGCCTGCTATTAAGGGCGCAAGTGTCACCGGAGGAAACAAGGTGGCAACCCTTGAAACAGGTGCATCAATCAATGTTCCCCTCTTTGTAAATATTGGAGATAAAATCCGTATCAATAGTGAGACTGGAGAGTATGTCGAACGAGTAA
>CAYOYW010000012.1:0-2655 GCA_964408305.1 uncultured Candidatus Saccharibacteria bacterium | reverse complement strand
TTTTTTGCAGTAAGCCCTGTTCGCTTTCGAGAAAGAATTCTTCCATTTGGGTTTAAGAACTTCTTAAGACTATCTACATCTTTGTAGTCAATAAAAGAAATGCTATTTGCGTTAAAGTAATCTTGTTTCATATTTTTTTAAAACGGTATATCTTCAAGGTTTATTTCTTCATCTGGATACTCGATAGTATCAAGGTCTGGCTTACTATCTGCATCAACTGCTTCAGATGGTGCGCCCGCCTGGACACTACCAGTACCACCGGACTTTGGTCCAAACTGGAATGAGTCAAGAATAATTTCAGTTTTGTAATTCTTTTTTCCATCTTGACCTTCCCAGGTTCTTGTTTGGAGTCGCCCTTCTATATAGAGAGAGCTTCCTTTTTTGCAATACTGAGCAATTGTCTCAGCTTGCCTACCAAAGGCGACAACATTGTGGTACTCAACACTTTCTTTTTTTGCTCCATTTTGATCTTTCCAGACACGGTTTGTGGCAAGTGCAATACTCACAACTTTTGTACCAGTAGGGAGTGCTTTGAGCTCGGGATCACGAGTGAGGTTACCGATGAGAAATACTTTATTGAGATACATAGTTTAAGGATTTTGGCTTATATAAGGGTAGTATAGGAGGATAGTGTTGTATTGTCTATTCGACCTCCTTTTCAACTGGTTCTTCAGCGACCTCAAGATCTGGGAGCGCATCGTGCGCAGCAACAGTCTCTTCATCCAAAAGATCATCTTCTTCAGTGAGTACTTCCTCATCAAGGACAGCATCACCTCTTTTTGCTTCAATTTTTGGCTTTTTAAAGATGATTGTATTTAGTTCAGTTGTTTTTACAAGCAAGTATCGTACAAGATCTGCTTCACTATCAAATGCCTTTTTGAGGCCTTCGAGAGTCTCTGGTGCTGCAGTAAATTTGATGAATCCAAAGTACCCCTGAGAGTACTTGGTCTTTTTGCTTCCTACAGTCTTTTCCATCGTATAAGCAAGATCAATGTATTCAGGTGTTCCTTCGCTTGTGATTTCACCACCAGCTTTGGTAATAACTGCTTTGAGTGCTTCAATTTTCGCTGGAACCTCACTTTCAACAATAGTTGGAACGAGGATAAAGCCAAACTCATACAGTCTTGTGTTTTTTTCTGACATATTAGAATACCTCCTATAAGGAGAAGAGGTATATTGTTATCATAATAAATAGCCCGCTTCGGACCTATGGCCTAATACCACTGTGGAATACCAGGCAACGGGGGCTATGGGCACATACTACCTCATTCCTCCTAGTTTGTAAACGCTAGATAAAAAGCTCTTTTGTATTTTTTAATAACTGCTCTTGTACTTGATTAAAGGGCAGCTTTTTTATTTCTGCAATTTTTTTTATAACCTCAAGCACATACTCAGGCTGGTTACGAGTCCCTCTATAGGGTGTAGGAGTTGCAAACGGCGCATCTGTTTCAGGAAGTATTCGATCTAGAGGAACAAAGCCTACCAACACCTCATACTCTTTTACAAAAGTAATAACTCCTGAAAAGGAAATATAAAAACCAAGATCAAGAAATGCTTTTGCTATTTCTGTCGTCCCAACAAAAAAGTGTGCAGTTCCTCGCATCTCCGGCCAAGATTCCTTGTACTCGCGAAGTATAGCAAGCCCTTCTTCATATGCATCCATGGTTCCCTCACTCGGACGAATATGGAGCATGAGTGGAAGATTTGCTTCTTTTGCGAGGGTAATCTGCTTTCGAAAGAGCGCTCGCTGTTCTACAACACCACCTCTATCTTTCTCCCGATAAAAGTCTATACCGCATTCTCCTATCGCAACAACGCGAGGCTCTCCAATAAGCTTTCTAAATTCATTTTCATCAAATGGTATATGCCACTCGGTTGGGTGCTGTCCAACACATGCCCAGATACTCTCGTGCTCTTGCGCAAGACGCATCGCATGATCGCTGGTTGGTAAATCTATTCCTACACAAATAGTACCAACACCAGCTTCAGCCATACGAGCAATCGACTCTGGAAGATCATCCTTGAACTGATGCAAATTAAAATGTGAGTGTGTATCAATTATATTCATTAGCCAAGTCGATTAAAGAGTGGTGCCTCCGGCTTCTTATTATCCCGAATACAGTCAATAATTGCTTCGCTTGTCTTTGGCATAAACGGCGCGAGTGATACTGCAATACCATAGAGGTCAGACACGAGAGAGCGAATGATTTCTACACCAGCACCCTTATCTTCCTTCACCACAGAGAAGGGTTTGGTAAGTTGTATTTTTTGATCTGTCTCTCCTATCCTATCCCAGATATGATTCATCGCCTTTTGAATATCAAAAACTTCAATAGCATCCTTGATCGTTGAAGATTGCTCAATGGTTGGAAGCTCATCAAAAGATTCGCAATGCGTCTCAGAAAGCGTCATAATACGAGAGACTAAGTTGCCAAGACCATTTGCAAGGTGCGCCTGATAGGCCTCGTTGATACTCTCCATAGTCATATCAGAGTCTTCAAAAGAGTTCATGTGACGTAATAGATAGTACCGAAGCACATCGCTTGCTCGCTCACCTGCAACAGCAGAAAAGACAGCGATAACATCATAGGGACTAACAACATTTCCGAGGGATTTCGACATTTTTTGCCCACCAGAATTAATAAAGCCATTGAC
>CAYOYW010000011.1:0-23760 GCA_964408305.1 uncultured Candidatus Saccharibacteria bacterium | reverse complement strand
GTGGTCGGGTCGGTCAGCCACCCTTCCATCTCGGCCATGACCTCGGCCAGCGTGCCAGTCTCGTCGTCCTTGTATTGCCGCAGGCGCGTGAGCACCATGCCGGGCGTCACCGCCAGCTTCTTCATCCGCAGCAGGGACACCACGGCATCGCGTGGATCGCGCACCACAAACACGCGCGGGGCGTCCCGATAGCCCATCTCCTCGCGCCACGGGACGTGCTGCACATGGCACGGACAGCCGAGCAGTTGCAGCGCCTTCACCAGCGCGTGATTCCCGTGCTTGGGGAACCCGTTCGCGTGGACCCTCATTTCTTCGGCACCGTCACCGTAAAGGTCGTGCCCGTGGGCAGCGACAGCGTGGGGCCGTTGGTGTCGCAGCGGATGTAGCGCC
Organism: uncultured Candidatus Saccharibacteria bacterium; assembly: GCA_964408305.1. GTDB lineage: Bacteria > Patescibacteriota > Minisyncoccia > Phycocordibacterales > UBA9973 > UBA4124. The sequence continues at coordinate 23,370 of CAYOYW010000011.1, read as the reverse complement.
GGACATCGCCGTCCGCGTAGCCCGCCGGAGCCGACGTCACCCAGCAGGTGAACGTCTCCAGCACGACCGGCGGATTGCAGGCTTCCGTGCTCGTCCGCGACTCTGGCGAGGCCGGGCAATTCGGGCCGCTCGTGCTGACCGTGAACAGCCGCGACTCGATGAACGTCCGCTGTCCCGTGGCCGCACAGGCGGATTCGCTATTGAGCTGCCGCGTCCACGATCCCCAAGTCCCCGCACAGTCTGCCGGTGGGGGCGGGGCGCTGCCGACGTTGACCGCGAACCGCCGCACCAGCGTGCTGCCGTTGTTCGGGTCGAACTCGCTCACGTAGAGCGTCTTGGTCGCCGCGTCGTAGAAGCCGCCGCGCGTGGCGTTGAAGCCCGCCGTGCCCACCCCCGGCAGATCCCACGCCGCGTAGGGCTTCGCGTCCCACGGGTTCGCCGCCGTCAGCACTGCCGCGAGGTCGTAGGCGACGATCTGTAAATGGTAGGGATAGCCGTGCGTGGCCTGGTTCGGGTTCAGCGGGTCATTGCACTGCGCCCCCGTGCCGTAGCAGGCCCGCGCGCCATGCCGCGTCACGAACAGCAGCGACCGCGTGCCGGGGACGATGAACACCGCGCCGAGGGTGTCCGACGCGCCGTAATACGGGGCCGGGGGATCTTGCTCGAACGTGCCGAGCGTGGCGTGCCCTTCCGGGTAGCCCACCAGCCACTTCGAGGTCGAGGGGCTCGCCGGGTCCACCACCGCCACCGAGGGGCCACGGCTCGACCGCGACACGATGCTGATGCAGCACTGCGACACCAGCAGCGGCCCGCCGAGCAGCGCCCGCCACTCGGCCGGGACATGCCCCATCGGCCCCGACACCATGCCCGGACGGGTCTGTCCGGCTTTCCAGAGCGTGCCCGTCGCCAGCCCGGCAACATCCGCCGCCGTGACGTGCGTATACGGCTCGTCGCCGCCGTTGTTGTAGCTGCTGTAGGCCGACATGTGCAGCGCGCCGTTCAGCGTGATCAGCCCGCCGATGCCGTAGCCGTTGACCTCGCCCGGCTTCACCCGCGAGGGGTTCGCGTTCGTGCAGGGCGTCACCACGTCCAGCGCCGGCAGCCGCAGCACGCCGACGCCCCCGTCGTTGCACGCCACCGTCAGCCGATCGCCATCCACCGTGAGCGCGTGCTGGCCCCACTGCCACGAGGCCGGGAGGCTGAGCGACGGCAGCGCCGCGAAGTCCACCGCCTGCACCAGCGGCAGCGTGCGCGGATCGGGCTGCGCCGAGGCGGTGACGGCCAGCAACAGGACCAACATCGCCCCGACGGATTCCCGAGTCCGACGCCCCGGAGTCGCGGCCCGTGGACCGCTCCCAGCCTCCGAGGACGCCGGACCCGTGAACTCATGCCCGCAGGCGTTGCAGGCCCAGCGGTTGCGGCGAACGTGATGCACATGGCGCGCGTCGGCCTCGCAGGCGGGGCACTCCACGAACGCCAGATCGGGATTGAACGTCATTTCTTCTCCGCGCGTTTGGCCGCTTCCTTGAGCAGTTCTTCACTGCCCTTCTTCAGCAGCCACTTGCCGATCTTTCGCAGGATGTTGCCGACGCTCACGACGCCCTCCGCGACGGATGCCCCAGCGGATCGCCCCAGAGCTTCACCGCCTGATACATCGCCCACGCCTTCGCCCGGCCCACCCCCAACACCTGACACGCCTCGTAGAACAGCCGATCAATCACCGGCTTGGCCGTGAACATCGGCGCGTGATGCGCCGTGAGCAGCCGATTCGCATACCCCGCGTCGTGCAGCACCGCCGCCGCGTCATAGTTCCCGACCTTCGGCAGCAGCGATTGGATCGCCGTGGGGATGCTCGCCAAGTCCGTCTCAAACCCGCGCGGCACCAAAAACAGCCCCGGATACACGACGGAGCGGTAGATCAGCGGCTCCAGCAGCCGCCAGCGCGTCGGCCCGACCTTTTCGATCTTGAGCGGGGTCAGGAACGCGGCGGACATGGCTACGGCTTGTCGGAGAAGATCGCGCCCATCTGCGCGCCCAGCACGCCGATCACGCCGCCGACAAACTGCGGAGAGATCGCCTCGTGCCAGTCATGGAACGCACCCACCATCGCCCCAATCGAGGCAAGGCAGGCAGCAATCAGGGCGTAGTGCTTGCCGGTCATCTATGGCCGCTCCCGTGAAGGTCCGGGCCGGTGGGCTGGGGGGACGTGGGAGAGGGGGACCACCATCCGCGCAACCAAGACCCACCGGCACCGGCTGAGACCCAGCATTACGGCGCCGGGCAAAACCGCACTTCCGTGGAGCCGCCGAACGGCTTCGGCACTCGGCCCACTAGACACCCCGTCACGCCGCTCTGCTCCAGCAGCGCCTTCAGTTCGGGTAGGGCGATGTGCTTGACATCGGAGGCGTTGACCTTGGCCTGTTCAGCCTGAGACCGCGCGTCAAGTGCGGCGTCTCGGGCCGCCAGCGCCAGTGCCGCCACGGCATCGACCTTGACACCCAGCGCCGCCACGGCGTTGAGCAGTGGCGTGAGATCCACGGGGGGCGGCGACACGCCGCCACCCCCGCCGGTCCCGCCACTGCCGGTGCCGCCAGACGGGGCCGTGGGCTGCACCCAGCGCGCCGTGCCGGGCTGACCCATCCGCGCGTAGTCAGTGACGTCCTGCCACGCCGGACGGGCACCAGGCGCCCCGCAGCCGCCGCAGATGTCATACACCTCGACGTCGCGATCCGTGGGGCCGCGCCGGAACGTGATCGCGTCCATCGAGAGCCCCTGGCTGTCGTTGTCGCGCTTCATGTTGAGCCCGAAGCGCCGGTCAGACTGGTGCAGCGCCCACGCGACGGCCTTGACCCAGTCCCACTTGTCGTCGCCGCACGACTCCACGTGGGCACAGGCAAAGTTCGACGCCGGATCGGCCGTGACCCGCTGGACGATCTCTAGACGGTTTGGCGCCTGCGGCTGCGCGAACACGGGCGCTGCCACCAAGACGAACACTCCCGCGATCCATCGCATCGGCCGCCTCTCCCTTCGCTGTCGTGTGGGACTCAGTTTACGCAGTTTCACGGTTGACGTCATCGCGTTTTTGTGTATCTCGGACGCCATCGCCCAACTTATTGGGATGCATTACGCATCCAGCCCGGTGGCCATCTCACGCGCGAGGCGCTCGGCCCGCTTCCCGACCTGCCGCGCCCACTTACTGGCCAGCATCCCCTCGGCCGCGTCGGCGTATCGCCCCTCGCGCATGGCCGCCAGCGTATGCACGAACCCGGAGAGTTTCGCCAGCCCGAGATTGAACAGCATGTTCGCCAGCACCCGCTGCCGCACCGCGTTCATCTTCAGCGCCCACGGATAAACGCGGGCCATCTCATCCAGCACGTCGTCCACGTCGTTGGCCAGCAGGGTATGGGCCTCGTCCACCGAGATCCCGCGCTCCTGCACGTTGCGCCCGAACCCGATGGTCCAAATCCCCATCGTGTCCTGGTAGGCCAGCAACCGCCCGTGCTTCATCGGCCCGGTGCCTTCGTCCAGCATCAGGTCCGCCACGAGCGTGGCCTTGTCGCGCTCGGTCACTTCTTCACCATCTCCACGACCAGCCAGCCGATCACCACGACGCCGAGCCCATAGGCCGCTTTGAGCACCGCAATCGCGGTCTCCGCCTTCCGGAGCCGGGTATTGGCCGCCTCCTGCAACTCGATGATCTTGTCGGCCTTGTCGTCGAGCGGCCGGACCTTGGCGTCCAGCAGCGTCTCGAAGAACTCGCGCAAGGGCACCGATGAGTCGTGCGACATGGCTTACGCCTCCGTGGCCACCAGCGCACAGCCCAGAAGCCGCGCCGGCCGTTCTGCGTCATACCCGTGATTGGCCGCCAGCGCGCGCTCGATACGGACGACGGCCAGGTCGGCTTCGATCACGGCGGCGCGGTGACGGTTCGTCACCATTTCCAGCTCAGCCCTAGCATCCGCGAGCACACGTTGGGCGGCCCGCAGCGCGGCAGCTTCTTCGGGAGTGAGAGTGGCGAGAATCTCGGGCATGCGGTACCTTATGAGGGTCCGCGCCGCGTTTCGGCGCTAGGACCAGAGAGGAGGGGATTCCCCATGACACGACTGGTAATGGCGGCGATGGTGGTGGCGCTTGGTGCGTCGGTGGCGGCCCAGACACAGGAAGCGTCCATTCCCGCCAGTGCGTTGCAACTGAATGCCGGTGAGTTACCGCAGGCCGTCGAGACGGACGGAGACTTCTCGACGTCAGAATGGCTGGTCCGCAGGCTGTTCGCGCCGCAATACCGCGTGATCGCCATCCAGCGCGACGGGCGCATCTGCCTTGGCGCATGGTTCACGCCCACCATCGACAGCGCGCCGAGCATCACGGTCCAGCGCGTCGGCATTGTCCACAAGCTGCTGATTCGAGAATTCACGTCAGATCAACTCGTTGTTGTGTCTCTCGATACGCCGAAGTGTCCCACTGACAACTAACCGAGACATGCGATCCATCGGCTGATCGTCGTGCTGTAGACCATCACCGCTGCCTCTCCAGGCGCGAGGACGACATCGGCGTCTCCCGGGAGATTGAATCTCTGCGAAGACGAGAGGGCACTGGCCGATTCGTGCTTGAGCGTGTAGGTGTGTCCGGCGTCCGCGTTAACGATGATGACGACTTGACCCCCAAGCGATGCGTCCGGAGTCATGCCATAGACGTCAGTGGCCACAAAATTTGCCGCCGTAAGCTCGGTGACCCCTGGGCGTCCGACAAGAAAACAGCCAGATCCAATGGATGACGGCCCGGACGAACCCGCGTTGACCGTAAACACAAGCGAGCGTTCCAGTGACAAATAGCCATTCGCATCCCATGTGCCGCGCGTGGTAGGCGTGCTGCCGGTCATAAACCGCATGGTGGCGCTGGTATGTATGGTCGCGAGCACCATGCCCCCAACGCCATTACTCACGATACCGAGACCATCCGCAGGCACGGGGTCGCCGAACGTCGCGGTGGACGCGGTGACAGTGAGCGTCGCGAGACCAGACGAGGTGTCGTTTCCAATCTCTACGCGGGAGTAGTTGCCCGTGCCGGCCATGGTGTTCCGCACCCGCAGGATGTTCCCGCCCGTGCCGCCCGCGGAGATCGCGTGCGTCCCGAAGCCCTCGGCCGCCACCGTGCCGCCGAACGTGATGTTGCTGGACAGGATCGTGTCCACGCGGTCGTAGATCGCCGAGCCAATCCGCGCCACGTTCCAGACCGTCGTGCCGTCCGTCATTGACTCGCGGCCAATCGTCGTCGCTGCCATCTCAGTTCACCCGCGCGAGCCGCCGCGCCGTGTTCAAGCCTCGGAAGTAGGGGGCCAGCGTCACGCGGCGCTGGAACTGCAAGGACGTGCCGGCCAACTTCCCGCCGGGCCGCATGCTGATCTCGGCGGCCTGCACGCGATAGGTGCCCGACACCGACGTCGGGGCCGTGATCGACACAGACACCGTCTGGCCGGGAATCGTCTTGCTCGCCCCGGTGTGCGTCTGGTCGTAGGCCGTGTATTGGAGCTGCGTAAACGTGCTCTTACGCTTGGCGAGTTCGGCGGCGGCAATCGCCACCACCAGATCCCGCCCGGCGTCCGTCTCGAGCCGGAGCGTGGCAATGCCCGACGCCCCGAGGGCGGTCGCCAGCGTGGTCTGGGCGCTGCTGTCCTCAGCCATCGCGTAGACCCGCACCGTCGAGCCCTGCGGGATCTCGCTGGTCACGCCAGAGACGCCCGTGAGCGTGCCCGCGCCCCGTGCGACGGACGTGCCCGTGTAGGTGATGACCAGTTCCCCGACCTGCGCCGAGCCCGCCGACGACGACTCACCGCGGAAGGGCAGCACATCCTCGACGGCAATGGTGGTGGCCGAGGGCAGCACCATGTCGGTCGTCTGTGTCCCCGCGCCGAGCACGATCACCCGCGTGGCAATCTCCCGCCCATCCGACGCGATGTTGGGGGCGACGAAGTTCTTGGAGCTATCAGACACCGCCAGACTGTCCGACGAGAACATCGCGGTATCCGCAAAGATGTTCACCCGCTTATCCGCGTCAATCGTCCAGAAGCCGCCGCACTGCCGCGCCAACTCGTCCACCGCCTGCGTCACCGTGGCGTTGTCGAAGGCGACGTCCCAGATATCCCCCAGCGACGACGGGCAGTAGCCCACCCGGAACCCGCCGTTGGTGAACGACGAGATGATCCGGCTCAGGGCCGTGTTGACGCCGCAGTCCGAGTACCGCGCGTTCACCTTCGTGTAGCGATCCGCCAGCCAGGTATAGTCCTGACAATCGAGGCGGTGCCACGGGTCGTCGCCGAGCCGCACCGCGTCATAGGCGATGTTCAGCACGGTGCCCCCGAACAGGCGGATGCCGCCCGTGCCGCCGTTGTACAACTGGATGTCCGAGAATAGCGCCGGGGTAAACCCGCGCACGAACACCGTCGCCGTCGAGGGGCCAGACAGCCGTGGGGAGATCGTGAGTCCCTCCACGGACACCTTCCGCGTGCTGCCGCCAATGACCGCCGAGAACCCCTCGGTGAGGTTCCCGACGTTGGCCCCGTTCAGCGTAAAGCCGAGCAGCGCGTCCGCCATCAGCCCACCCGCACCGACCGCACGTCGCCGTCGATGGCGTCCTGCACCACCCGCGCGAGTTCCCGCTGCACCTTCGGGCTATCCAGATAGCCCGCGATGTTCATATTCACGGTGATGGAGCGCCCCGCGCCCCGCTTGGTCATCGCCTTCACCTGATCGCGGGCCAGCACCATCTCGCCCGGCGTGAGCATGGCCGGGACCGTATCAGTCCCGTGCGGCACGAATCCGCCGCGCTTAAAGTACAGGATGTTCCCCTTGTCCCCAACGACACCGCCGCGCCAGACGCCGGGGCCTGAACCGCCGGAGTCGCCGCTGCCCGAGCCGCCCGGATCGGGATAGTTCACATTCGACAGATCGGTGGCCGCGCCAGTGGCCCCACGGAATTTATCCGTCAGTTCCTTCAGCTTGTCGATGAGTTCGCCCAGCTTGGTCGCGACCTTGTCGAGTTCGGACTTCATCTCGTCGCCAAACTTCAGCCCGGACATGTCGGTGATCTTCGTGCCGTTCTCATCGGTCAGCTTGCCCGCTTCGATGAGCTTCTGAATCCACGGCTGCATGTTCTTCGGGATGGTGGTCCCGAATTTGATGGAGTCGAGCACGACGCCGTTGATCTCGTCGGCCATGCCATCCAGCACGCCGTTCATGTCCGCGCCGCCTTTCTCCATCACCGCCATCGCGTCGATGATGCGCTGCGCTTCCTTGTCCGTCAGCGCTTGCTGGAACGCGGGGCCGATCTTCGAGACGTCCAAGCCGAACTCGCTCACAATCGAGTTCATCTGATCGAACGTGACGACACTCTGTTCCTTGAGGCTGGCGATCTGATCCTCCAGATCCACCAGTTCCTTGACCTTCTTGGCGGCTTCCTCAGTGGCGGCCGTGAAGTCCTTCATCGTCTTCGACGTGAGCGCCTTCTGGAGCGAGATGCCCAGACGATCCGCCTGCTTCTGAAGGTCAATGAACTCCTTGGAGCTGAACTGCTCAAAGACCTGAGACGTTTCGGCGTTCTTGGCGTTCTTGGCCTTCTTGCCCGCGCCGATCCAGCCGGCCACGCCGCCGATCACGCCGCCCACCGCCGCGCCCCACGGGCCGAACATCATGCCCATCTGCGCGCCCTGCGCCGCGCCCGAGAGCGCCCCGCCCGCCTTGCCACCAATGCGCGAGCCGAGATAGCCCGCCGCCATCGTGCCGAGGCCAATGCCGACACGGGCCTTGTTGTTCTTGAGCCAGCCGCCGAGGCCGCCACCGCCGCCGGGGGCGTTCATGGAGACCCCGCCGGGGAGCTGCATCCCGTTCATGAAGTCCAGCGGCGAGCCGCTCGACTCCAGTAGGCCGGGCGATGACCGGAACGGCAGACTCCCGGCGCTGAAGCTGCCGGGCGTGTTCTTGAGCGCGAAGATCGTGGCCGCCGCCGAGCCGAGATACGACGTGCGCGTGGAGAACGGCAGCACCTTCGCGCCGCCGGAGGCGCGCCCCGCGGGCGTGGTGCGATTCAGGAAGCCCCACGACTGCCCCGCCGCGCCGTTCATGGGGCTGCCCGGCACGCCCAGCGGCGACGGGAAGCCCAGCCAGGACCGGAAGTTGGGGCTCGACGGCATGGTCGGATTCGCGAGCGCGTTTTGCTCCGCACTGATCCGCTGGCCAATGAGGTCGGAGAGCGCCCCGGCCCCGATCTGCTGGTTGACGCCGGGCGCCTGCGTCCCCACGGGGCCGAGCTTGCCGATCTTGCGGGCCTCGTCGAGCTGCTTCGCCTGCAACACAATCGCCGGGCCGACCAGCACGATCGACCGCACGGCATCCATCGCGGCCGTCTTGATCTTGTCGAGGACGTCCTGCGCCTTGTTGCCGGCCTCGATGAAGTCTGACCCCAGCGCCGTCTCGGCCTCGTCGGCGCCTTCGGCCAGCTTGTTCAGCGCGACCGAGGCTTCATCCGACGAGCGCCCGAGGATATCCACTTCGAGCGCGGAACGCTTGGCGGGATCTTCGATGTCGGCCAGCCCCTTGGCGATGGCCCGTAGGCGCTCCAGGGGGTTGAGCGCCAGCAGCTTTTCGGGGGCCATGCCCATCAGCTTGACGGCCTCTTCCGCCTTGCTGTTGTGGCTGGCGAGCCGCTGCTCAGCCACCTGAATCAGCCCGGCCATCTGCTGGAAGGACGAGCCGTTTTTCTCGGCCATCTTCGAGAGCTGCTGCACCTGTGTCGTGGTGAGCCGCGTCCGTTCGGCCGCATCGCCGATGCTGTCCGCCCACTCGATGGTCTTCAGGATGGCCGCGCCCATCGCGGCCGGCGCGGCATAGCGCAGCGCCGCGCTCTTCAGCTCGTCGATCACTCCCCCAAATCGGGCGGTCTTCGCGCTGGCGGTATCCGCGGCCTCTCCCGCCTGCCGTGTGCTCTTGACGACCCCATCCAGCGCTCGGGCGGCCTCTTTCTTGGCGGCCGTGTCCTTATAGGACTTCTCAAACTTCTCGACTTTCTCGGCGGCCTCGATGGCGGAGTCGCCCGCTGCCCGGAACTGCCGATAGAGCTCGATCAGGGCCGCTTGGGCACGCCCATCCTCGTCGATGAGAATGTCTAGTCTAAGGGCTTCGGCCATCGCGTCCCCCGTGCTCGGCGGCGAGCACGCCGTGAATCACATCGAGTCGGGCCAACACGTCGCGGCGTTCCTCCGACGTCATCGTGCGCGTCAGGTCCAGGAACAGCCACCCGTGCAGTTCGAGCAGGCCGACTGTGCGTCCACACAGGGCGCGGTAGATCGCGAACGCGTCTGCGTTCTGGGGCCACAACTTCTCGTGTTGCGCCCGATACGTGCAGGCGGCGCAGTCCAAGGGACGCCCCTCCGCCTCACGCTCATTCAGTTCCTCCGCGGACAGAAGTTGGCAACAGGAGGCCGACTTCCCGTAGTCGGCCATCCAGTGCAGCCACTCAGTCAGATTCGCGAAACGACGCCTCGCGGACCTCGGCCGCGTCCGGTTCGTCCACGGGGGGAATCCCGCGGATGCCCTCGGTGATCTGATCGGCCAGCCATTCCGGCAGGGCGTTCATGACCGCCGGGGTGCAGGGCAGCGCCACGCCATCGGCGCCCGCCAGCCCCTCCCACCGCTTGACGAACTTCGCCATCACCATCTGCTGGAGCTTCACGCCGTCCACTGTCTGGCGCATGGCTTTCGTGGCCGGGTCCACCTCGTGGCGCCGGCACTTCCGCCCCATCGCGTAAATCTCTTCCTGGGGGGCGACCTGCACCCACACCGTCGCCCCGGTCGGCTGACCCGTGCGCGGGTGAGTGATCGTCACCGGCACCGGGGCCGCATCCGTGCCCCCATCCGCCGAGACGTGTTCGAGCTTCAGCATCCGGGACTCCTTACGCGAAGGGATTCGTGGTCGAGACGCCCGTGGTCACGACACGCAGCGGCGCCGTGATCCCGGTCATGCCGGTCGGGGCCGACGTGGTGGAGAGCGCCTGGAGCGACATCGACGGGATCACCTGCCCCGCCCCGCCGTCCACCGGCGCCTGATAGCTCGCCACGATCAGGTTCGGGAAGTTCATCACCAGCCCATACGTGGTCGTGGCCAGCGTCGGGCCGACAAAGGTGATGTCGCCCTTGTAGGCCGTGGTGTCACGGTGGGCGGCGAAGAACGCATGCGACGCCGAGTCGTAGCGCCCGAACTCCACCTCGATCATGATCTCGGGGAAGCCGTTTTCCTCCGGCTCGATGATCGTCGTCGCGCCCGAGACGTGGCGCTGATCCATCGGCTGCGAGAACCGCACACGCAGCGACGAGATGTAGACCTTGTCCGAGGCGCCCAGCGCGCCACCCGACTGCGAGTTCAGGCGCACCGTCACGTCGTCGAAGAACGCTCGGCGGCCGAGCGTCGGGAACGTCAGGGCGCTGACCTGCGTAGCCGTGTTGATGGTGGAGTCGGACTTCTCGACATCGCCCACCCCCAGCCAGTTCATCTCGCACCGGCCGCCATCCCCGAAGGACAGCTCAAAGCCCGTGAACTTGACGCCCGGCACTTCCGAGACATACTGCACCTTGTCGCGGACAATGGTGGCGTAACGGCCCGTCTTGTTCGTGGCCGGCTCGAAGGTGTTGGTGTAGGCGGTCGTCGTGCCAACCTGCGTGGGGCTCGTGCCGCCGGTGCCGAGGGTCAGCGCCCACAGCACGTTCTGGAACGCGTCGTTGTAGTGCAGATACGTCGGCACCGTGATGGCCATCGCCTCGGTGTTGCCCGACTGCACGGAGCCGATATAGTTCTGGCCCGCGCTGTCGTCGGCGCTCTGCATCATCTGGAGCTGGACGCGGAGATCGTCGCGGACGTAATGCCCGTCGCCGGTGCCCACGGCGGTGGCCACCGCGGCCCCCGTGCTCCACGAGCCGCTCGTGGCGATGTTGATCCCGCACTTGGTCTGTCTCGCATGGACTGCCATTAGTAACCCCTAGTTGTTTCCACGCTCTACCGTCACAGCGTGGTATAATGGAACGTGCAACCAATTAGGGAAGACCGCGTCCGCGAGATCTGTTCCCGCTACCGCAACGGCGACACCGCGATCTCCATCGCGGCGCACGTTGGAGTGACCAGAGACACCGTGCGCAAGTACCTGCGGAAGTCTGGCGTCGCACTGCGCAGACCGCATGAGTTTCGACGATCTGTATTCTTCGACGATACGCGGTTTTCGGAGATATGCGACGAGCATTCCGCTTACTGGCTCGGCTTTTTGGCCGCAGACGGCTCCATCACTGGAGAGAACAGGTTCTTCCTTGGTCTGTCTCGTAGGGACCGGATGCACCTCGTGCACCTTCGACGATGGCTCGGCCTTACGGCAGACGTCATCGACTACATGTCCGGGCCACACGAAGCCAGCGCCATTCGCATCTACTCGAAGACGCTTTGCGACAACCTTTCTAGGCACGGAGTGACACGACGCAAGTCGCACACCCTGACGCCGCCCACGCTCCAAGACGCCCTGAATCGTCACTGGATTCGCGGACTGTGCGACGGAGACGGCAGCATTGGCGTCTACCACAACGCTGGATACGCACAGCACGTCATCAAGTTCACGAGCAGTCATATCGTCGCGCAATGGCTTAACGAGCATTTTCACGCCACACTCGGCCTGTCGAATCGTCGGGCCATTAGTCGTCACAGCCACACGATATCCACGCTGGCGTACAGCGGGAGACGACAGGTCGCAACCATTTGTGATTATCTGTATCGTGACTGCGCGATCGCCCTGGATAGGAAGCATGCCGTCGCCAAATCGATTTACGAGTCCCGCCCTGGATCGGCAACCGCCTGGATCGGCGCGGCCTGCCAGTAGTCCGAATGGGTGCTGACGAGATACGCGGCGAGATCCGCCGCGACCTGGTAGCGCCGTCCGGCGACCAGCGGGCCAAGGGCCGGAGACTCCTGCTCCGGCGGGCCGATGTAGATCAGCGTGGTCGAAGCCTCCGGCTCCGGCACGCGCGCCTGTAGTTTATCGTGTTTCGGCTGCATTAGGTCACCGTTTCCGAGTAGTCGTAATCGCAGAGCCACGTCAGGGTGCCGAGGCAGTAGTCCCGGCCCTCCGGGCGCGTCACGCGGCTGCTGCCTGGTTGCATGTGGTAGCCCTGCGAGGTGCCATCGGCGCGGACCCGTCGATCAATGTCGTCGAGCAGGTCCAGCACCGCCACGACGGTGTCTTCCGCCGGCTCGCTGAGCCGCCGTGCCACCGTCAACGTGATCCGATCAATCCGGGCCGTTACTTCGGCCGTCTGGGACGTCTCCCGCACGCGCTCGAACTCCAGCGTGTAGGCGTCGTCCGTCACCGTGTTCGGCTGGCGCAGCAGGGAGAACGGCTCCACCGACCGCACCAGATTCGGCGTCGTGTCCTCCAGGAGCGTCTGGAGGCGTTCCCGGATGCGCCGGGGCGTCATCGCCGCCACCTACGCCACCTCGCGCGGCAGTTCCACGAGCCGCAAGGGAATCGACGCCGCCACCGCCTGCCCATCCCTGGCATAGCGGATCGCCGTCTGACGGTCCACCACCTGCGAGGTGATGTGCCCACACGAGATCGTCGGGTCGAGCTTGATCGGGACGCCGGCCATCTTCGCCTTCTGGCAGAACGGCACGTCCTCGGTCACGGTCGGCCAGCCCGCCTCATCGTTCGCATAGGCGAACCACGGGCGCGGGCCGATCTTGTCGAACGTGTCCATCGGGATCAGCGTGCAGCCCATCCCCAAGACGTCCACGTCGATTAGGGCCGTCTCGGTCAGCGCCTCGCCGGCATGCTGATAGCGCAGCACGTCCGACCCGGCCGGGGCGACCCCGTCCTTGAGCGCCACGGGCGCAAAGGGCGGATGCCGCATCACATACAGGCCGCCCACGATGCCCTGATCGTGATGGGCGAGCAGGCGTGTGAGCACGTCAGTCGGCCACACCATGTCCGCATCGAGGAACAGCAGGTGGCTGAAGCCTTCCTGTTGCGCGAGGCACACCGCCGAGTCCCGGAGCGCATCCACCCGCGGGAACGTCGTGAACCACGCGAAGCTGATCTCCTCAAACCCGTGCGCGTCCTTCGCCGCGGACACGCGGTTCCCCCAGCCCAGCTCCATGAGGCTCTGGGTCGTCTTCTGCGGGATGCTGCCGGTATTGCAGCAGATCGCGACGAGGCACCTACGCGCGGTAGAAGACATGGCCCCCGATGCCTCGCGTCGTCTCACCGGGCGGAGTGATACTGCCCGACGTGTCGAGATCCAGCCATAGCCCCGCCTTCACCTTCAGGCCCGTGTAGAGATCGCGGGCCATCGTGAAGTACTTGTCCGCCTGCTGCCGCCATCCATCCTCATTGGGCGACTTCGCCGCCAACCCGTTGTAGATGTGCCCCAAGGCCAGATAGGTGGCGCACCGCTTCAGGCCGTCCGGGGGCCGAATCGCCAGCAGTTGCGTCAGGGTCGTGCCGCTGGTCAGCGCCGCCGAGACCGACACTTCAATCCAGAAGAACTCGTCCCCAGTGCCGTTGAGCCGCTGCCGCTGCCAGTCTGTCGGCGTCGTCCAGGTGATGCGCCCCGACTGCGCGAAGGTGGCTCCCGACACGGCCGTGCCATCCACCACGGTCAGCGCCGTCCAGCCCGTGGGGCCGGCATACTTCACGGTCAGCGTGGACGCCACGGCATTGCGCGTGGCCGTCATCAGGGCGTGTAGCCCGTCAAACGTCCACGCAGCGCCCAGGTAGAGCCGATCCGAGGCCGGCGTGGCGAGGATCGTCGCCAGCGCCACATCGTCCGGCGTGTCCGTGCGGGCGCCCGTCGTGATGTCGGTGTAGGCGCTGCCGGTGTAGCCGAAGACGTAGTCCGGCGCCCAGCGGTCGAGCACCCGATCCGCCACGCCGATCACCTCTGGGAAGTCCAGCTCCAGCCACACACGAATGTCGCGCTTGGCCTCGGCCCGCTGATCCGGCCACGTCGCCGCGCCCCACGTGCCGTCGAGGATCGACGGCTCCAGCGCCCCGAGGTCGTTATCCGTGACCAGGGCGAGTCCCGGCCAGCTCATGCCACCCTCCGCAACCAGCCGCCCGGATAGAACGTCATGAAAAATCGCTCACACGCCAGATCGCGCTCGAACTCCGGGTGCAGCGGCGCCCACGCGTCCACCGCTGGACCGGGGCCGGGGCCACCCATCCACGACTGCGGCACGGGACGGTCGTTGTAGTGCGTGTCTTCCACCACGAGATAGTTCCCAATGGTCACGAGGTCCGCGTAGGCGTCCAGCTCCTTGCGGACGTGCGCTTCGCTGTGGTCACTGTCCAGGATGACCATCACGCGCTCGTGGCGATCCGCCTTCGCCTTGATGAACGCCACCATGTCCGGGGCCACGCTGTCCGATTTCAGGAACGTGAGCCGGGGATGCTTTGGGAGCGTGTGATGCGGCTCCAGATCGACCGAGATCACCTGCGCATCGCCGCCGACGCGGTCGAGCATGTGCGCGAAGAACAGCGCCGAGCCGCCATAGGCCGTCCCCGTCTCAATGATCAGCGTGGGGCGCGTGGCGAACAGGAGTTCCTGATAGATCCACACGTCCAGCGGGTTCTTGAGAATCGGGACACCCATCCAGTGCGTCAGGTTGTGCGTCCACCGCGACAGGTAGAACGCCGCATGGAACTGGTCGATGACCGCCCCGTGCTGCGCGCGATCCTCGCGGACCCCGGCCAGCACCTCGTCCTGCGTGATGGGCCGCACCACCAGATCCTTCATGCCCGCACCTTCCTGGCGTGCCCCTGCGGGGGGATGGTGGCCAGCGCAATCGTGTAGGCGCGGTCCCCGAACTTCATGCCGCCGTCGCTATCGTTCTTCACCCGGCCAAACACAAACGGCTGCAAGCACGACGGGCAATCCGCCATCATGCCCGCGCGCAGCAGCGGGATCTGCTCGCAGTGCGTCCGGCGATCCTCCAGCGACATCGCGCCCACAATCGCCCGGTGCCCCGCCTCGACATCCGACCGCGCCATTAGATCGGCCAGGTCGGCCGGTGTCACGGGGGTATACTTGCGGCACGAGCTGTTGCCTGCGGATTCTCCGTAGTAGATGCTGGCGGTGAGCCGATACAGCGGCTTCCCGCAGTGCCGGCAGACCACCAGCGAGTCCTTCGGATAGAGCACGTCCGCGATGGACCCGCCCGTCGTCAGGCGCAGGGCCGTCGCCCTCATCGCTCCCCCTCGCGGATCACGTATTCCGCGACGTGATACTTCTCGGGGTCGGTGTCGTCCCCGAGGTACATCCCCTCCGGGTAGTTCCGCACCACGGTGTTCTTCAGCACCACGTCCAACGCCTCGGGCGTGTCGTGGGCGTTGACCTGCGCGTGCAGGAACGGGGTGTTCCACGTCTCGTCGATGGCCATCGGCCCGATGTGCGGACAGACGCAGTCCCAATCCACAAAGCACGGGTGCCCCGTTTCGCGGGCCTGCTGGTAGAACCAGAAGTCCTCCGAGACGGTCAGGTCGTGCGGCGGCTCAGGCCCGCGCTGATACCGGAACCAGTTGTGCCCCTCTTTGGCGTAGATGTCCTTCAGGACCGAACGATGGATCAGCAGCGCCCCCGCGCCGCCCCGCTCGATCTCGAACACGCCCTGGCCGAAGTGGACCGAGATGTAGCGATGCGGCCCCTCCTGCGTCGGGTGCTTGACGTAGACCACCGAGGCGAAGGGCGCCTTCTTCAAGTGGTAGCGCGCGGTGATGACGTCCTTGCGGGCCGACAGCAGCCGCTCCAGCAGATCCCCCGGATGCACCATGTCGGCGTCCAGGAAGAGCAGATAGTCCTCGTCCCCGGCCAGCACCGCGGCGCAGATTTCGTTTCGGGCCACGTCGGTCGGGAACTTGCGGGACACAATCGTCCGCAGGCCCGTGATCTTCAGGTCATCCGGGAGGGCGGCATTCGCCAGTCCGCTCTGCACGCGGCTCACGAGGGCATACAGCCCCTCAGACGACGCGTTCACGCCGTCGCCGCCCTGCGCGCGACCGAAGAGAAAGTCCGTGTCGCAGCGGAACCCCGCCGACACGATGATGCCGAGCGCGATCCGCATCAGGCGACCGCCTCGGCGGCCGGACGGCCCCGCTTCGCCTTGGGGGCCACCGTCTCCAGCCCCTCGGGGAGCACGAACGCCGGATCGCTCAGGCGCATCATCTCCGTGACCGCCTCGATGCCGAACCGCTCGATCTTCTCGCGCAGCTCGTCGAGGAACCGGGTGTCCTTGACCTGTTCGGCCTTGAGATACTCGGCCATCTTGAAATGGCCCCGGCTGTCGTACGCCTGCGCCAGCGCCGCGACATCCACGCCTTCCGCGCGGAACCACGGCGCCACGAGCGCGAGGTCATCGCGCGTGGCGAGCGTCACATACTCGCAGCCCTTCCGCGTCCAGTCGAGATGCCGACGGAGCGGCAGCGGGCCGACCATCGAGAACCCGCCATGCACGGACGGCCGGCGATACCACGCCTTGAGGTCCAGTTTCGTCTCGGACCCGGCCCACTTCTCACTAAACGGCACCAATTCCACGGTGACTCCCCGCGCTTCCGCGCGCTGGTTAGAGGAACACGGGCCAGCCGTCAGGCCAGCCCGCGCCATGTCACGTAGCGGCTTACGCCACGGTCGAGTTTGAGTACAGAAACACGGCCGCGCCGCCGCGCCCATTGGTGGTGGCGCCGCCGCGATACTCGGCCTCGCCCCACACGCCCGTGCCGACGACTTCCACCGCGCGCAGCGAGGCGTCGTATTCCGAGGCGATGTCCGGCATCGCGCCCTTGGTCGCCAGACCAATGGCCGAGGGGTGGAACATCGCCCCCGCGTAGACGGTCGAGCTCGACACGGTGGCCGTGCCGACGTTGCCCGTCGTGAAGATGTCCACGCCAAGCACGCGCGCCGCGATGCCCTTGCGGACCACGTCCTCACCCACCTCCACGCCGTAGGTCGCCGCGTTGCTGAACGCCACGCGGAGCGAACCCCACTGGAAGGGGTGCAGGACGGCCACGCGCGGCAGCGACGGGATGTTGTTGCTGTCGAGCGTGGTGATGGCCGACTGGAACAGGGTCGTGGTGATCGCGCCCGTGTTCGAGCCGGTCGAGCTGTCGAACGCCGAGAACAAGGC
Organism: uncultured Candidatus Saccharibacteria bacterium; assembly: GCA_964408305.1. Classification (GTDB taxonomy): domain Bacteria; phylum Patescibacteriota; class Minisyncoccia; order Phycocordibacterales; family UBA9973; genus UBA4124. The sequence continues at coordinate 6,171 of CAYOYW010000011.1, read as the reverse complement.
CGTGATATCCTTGTCCTGGCGGGTCTGGAGCGCCTCCGAGATCATCTCGCCCACGATGCCGCCCTGGGCCGAGGCCGCCGCGGCCAGCGACGGCGACGGGGTCGGGCTGAGCACCTCTTCGACCGTCGCGTTGAGGGTCAGGTTGGTGATGATGAAGCGGATCGCGTGCTCGCTCACCGTGACGTCCACCGAGCCCGACGTGTCCACCGCGCTGTTCGTGGTGAAGTCGGTGTTCTCAGCGATCGCCGTCGCGGTGACGGAGTCGTAGATCGGGAAACGGGCGGTCAGCGTGGGCTGGCCCGTGATGTCCAGCTTCGCCACGAAGTTGGACACGCCCGGCTTGGTGCCAAAGTACAGCACGCCGCGGGCGTACGCCGCCTGACGGACCATCTCCGTCAGAGTCGTGGTCGTGGTCTCATTCGCCATCGGTCAGTTCTCCGGGGACTAGCCCTCGTAGGCTTCCCCCATGACCACGCCGCCCCGAGGGAGCGTGGCGCGAAGCGCCGCGAGCACCTTCGGATCTCGTCGCTGGTCGGGTGTCAGGTTGCGGAAGTCGATGTCACTACGACCCCCCGTGCCTCCGGAGCTTCCACTGCCGGTCTTCCCGCTTCCGCGGAGGATGCTCGCCTTGTCGGGCAGCATCCCAATCAGCTCACCCACCGCCTGCGTGAAGGGCGCGGGCTCGCCGGTCTTCGCATCGACGATCACATGGCCCTGCGGGTTCTTCACGACGACGCGTTCCACCCCGTCGTGTTCCTCCACCGCCACGTATCGCCCCAGAAAGGACGCCGCAATGGCCGGCGTCAGAATCGTCTTGGCGTCACTGCCGCCGAACCACTCCGAGGCCGACGCAAACGCGTGATCCTTGAGCACGCTGTGCAGGCGTTCCTGTGCCTGCTGGGCGCGGGTCTTCTCGGTGGTCAGTTCCTCGGTGTGCTTCTTGAGGATGTCCGCGCGCCAGCCGTCGAACTCGCCGGCCTTGCGCTTGCGTTCGTCCTCCGCCTTCGCCGCCGCCTCTTCGAGCGACTTCACGCGCGCCAACTGCTCATCGGTGAGGAAGCGCCCGGACTCCTGCGCCTCGCGCAGCAGCCGCTTGGCCTCATCGCGGGCCTTGAACGCTTTCTGGGCCTCGGCCTTGTAGAACTCCGCGTCGTTCTTGCCGCCCGCCTCAGCCGCCGGGGCACCCGCCCCGCCGCCCGCCGTGTCGTCACCTTCGCGCAGCACATCCATGACTCGAAACATGGTCACTCCTGACCGCTTACGTATTCGCCCGTCGCACGAGATCGTCCAGATATCGCGCGACCCGCTCCCGCACCATCGCGGTCTCCTCGGGGGTCAGGCCGAGGAACTTCCGCAGCGTGCGACTCTTCCCCGCCCCCAGCACGTCGTGATAGCGGGCCTTGTCTTCCGCGCCCACCGCCCGCGACCGCTGGATCAACGTCAAGCCCTTACCCCGCGTCGAGCCGCCCGACGACGTGAAGCCGATGGAGACCGTGCCCGGTCCCACGTTCGTCACACCCATGTCGTTCAGCATCCGGCCCGACACGGTGAGGTTAGGCGTCGTGCCCAGCCCCTCCTTCGCCTTCTTGGCGGCGTAGTCGGGCGTGTAGGGCGCAAACGCCTGTCCGGTCACGTCCCGGCCCGCCATCGTGCGCGTGCGGATCAGGCGCGTCACAAGCGCGCCCACCTCGCGCATCACCTCGGGCGAGACGAGCGGATTCGGGAGCGCGGGGAACGTGAGACGCACCGTCGCGGGCATCAGGCCACCGCCTTTAGTAAGTCGGCCACGCCGGGGGCGCGCATGTTCGTGCCAGCGATGTCGCGCAGCTCGTCATCCAGCACGCTCACCCGCTTCCACTGATGCCGGCAGTTGTACCCCCCGCCGCTCACCAGCACATCCGGCAATTGCTCGTTGTCGAGCTTCCCAATGGCGTCACGGGTCCGGACCTTGCCGACCCACAGCTCGCAGAACGGACGCATCCGGCTATCCACCGGGCCAACGAACACGAATAGTTCATCCGCCGCGCCCGTGGACTGGCTCAGCTCCACCTGCCGCGAGAACACCGACACCGCCGTGTCGTAGACCGTCCGCGCCTGCCGCTGGCTCACATGCAGTGCCTCAGAGACGTCCAGGATCAGCCGGTCCACCGGACGGAGCCCGAGTGTGCCGTCAAGCACCACCCGCTGCACCGCCCGCGCCACGTCGTCGCCCAGCGCCAGCAGGTCCGCGAGCCGCAGTTCTTTCCACGCCGTGAACACCTGCGCCAGATTCAGCCCGAGGCCGTCACCCAGCACCCGCCCCTTGAGAATCGAGGCCGCCAGCGCGTCGAGGGGATCACCCACCGCCGCCAGCGCCGCCGCATCAAAGCCGGCGTCCCGGAGCAGCACCCGCGCCCGCCGCCGCATCCCAAACACCCGCGCGAGATTCGCGGCCGACGTCACCGTCCGGCCCTCGGCGTCCGTGTCCCAGTCGTCCAGCGCCTCGCGCAGCAGCCGCGACAGCCGGCGATACACGCGCCGGAGTTCCGCGTCGAACGACACGACGGCGGCGTCTTGCAGATTCGCCTCGCGCACCGCCCGCGATTGCAGCTCGCGGAAGCTGAGTTGCTTCGCCACTAGGCGGCCACCTCATCCCCCGCCTGCATCGCCGCCTGCAACCGGGCTTCCGCCCCCTGCCGCAGCGTGCTGGGGTCGATCACACCCTGCGGCTGGGCTTCGGCGGCGTCAATCTCCGCGTCAATCGTCGCCAGCGTGTCGTCGTCCAGATCCGCCGCGAACCGATGCACGATCTGTTTCTGGATCGCCTTGTCGAATGTCCGCGACTCCACCGCGCCAACCGCCGCCGTGAGCGCCTTCAGGTCCGCTTCGGGGTCGCTCTCGAAGTAGTCGTCGCCGTAGGCGATGGAGACCGACGCCGCGTCATACGCCGCACGCGCCGCCTCCGGGGTGGCACTCGTCCACGCGAAAAAGAGCCGCGCGATCTCCAACTCCACGCGACGGCATTCCGCCGCCACCCCTCGCAGCACGGCCGAGATTTCCTCGTGCTGCAACCGAATCGCCTCGGCCGACATCGCGTCCCGCGAGTCCTTCTCATACGGGACATGGGCCTGCCGGTAGAGTTCCCGCACCAGGAACGTCAGGTGGCTTTCCAGCGCCGCCGGGACTTCCTGTGAGGGCGTCTGATACGTGCCGCTGCCGTAGGTGAACAGCGCCCGCATCGTGCCGATTTCGTTCCCCAGCGCCTGCTTCGCCTTCTCGACGTCCACGTCTCCCGTCGCGGGGAGCCCGACCACGAACACCGAGAACGACTGGTTGCGGATCACCTCGTCCTGTTCAGACGCGCGGTTGTACTGTGCCCGGATGACCGACGGCTCTAGTAGAGTCTTCCCCACAAAGGGCCAGCGCGCGTGCCGGAACGGCCGCAGCAGCACCATCGGCACCAGGCCGAGCCCATGCGTGGCGCGCTCAATCAGGGCCGGCGCCTCCTTGCCCTGGTCGGTCACGCGGACCCACTCGTCCCGATCCCAAAGCAGCACACGCGTGGCGGTCTGCTGCGCCGCGAGCAGATCCTTCGAGGGCACATCCTCGGTCAACTTCACCGCCGACATCGCCTCGTCGCGGCCCAGCCGCCAGTCCAGAATCGCGTTCGGGAGGTAGCGCGTCAGATACACCGCCGCGCGCTCATCCGCCTGCGCTGGCCCGGTGGGCGCCTCCCGCGTCTTGTCCGCAAGCAGCCCGACATGCCCGCCCGCGAGCGCCTTCGAGAGACTCAGCCGTAGGAAGGTGTCGATGTCCGTCCCGGCGCCGTCCACGTTCTGCCAGAACGCCTTGAGCGGCTCGGAGGTCGTCTCCCGCTGCACGCCTGCGCCGAACACCTTGCGCACGTAGTAATCGACAATCGTGGCGGCGTAGTTGTGGTAGCGGGCCTGCGCAGTGCGGGCCGTGAACTCGGCCTCGGTCTCGCGCGGGAAGCGCCAGATGTAGGCGCCCGTCACGAAGCCGCCCTCCCCGTCATAGGCGTCGAGGGCCACCTGCCACCGCGTGGCGAGCGCCTCGACGGCGGGATGCACCTGCTCGCGGAGGGTCTCCGTCGAGATGTCCGGGGGGATCTCAAACAATGCCGAGTTCCTTCGCCAGTTGGGCCGAGCGCCGCGCCTTGATCAGCGCCGCGGCCGTCGAGCCAGACAGGGGCGCCGCCGCCTGAATCGTGGCCACCGCCGCCGACTTCGGCACCACGGGCCACTCCTGGGCGATCCAATAGCCCAGCGCATCCGAGACGTGCGACAGCATCGCGTTGGACTTCTTGTCGAGGTCGCCGTTGGGCGCGAAGATGACTTGCTCTAGATCGGCGATGAGATGCGTGCAGCTCGGGTCCACGGTGAGCCAGCGCGTCCCATCGGCCCGCTCACAGCGGGTGTTCACGGCCGCCACACGGTCCCGCACATGCGGGTGGGCACTCGGGACACACCACGTCGCCCCTGGGAACAACGACCGGATCACCGCGTGGTCGGAGGGGCCGGTGGTCTTGGCGCCCTGGCCCGCTGGGTCGGCATAGAGCCGAATCGGGCCGCGCCAGTTCGCCTGCCGCAGCAGGGCCAGCACGCCCATCGCAGACGCCCGCGTGGCCTCGCCGCCGGCATGCGTGACAAACACTTCGCGCCAGACGCGGCACGTCTCGTGGTACATCTGCCCAATGACCGCGGTCGCGGGGTTCACGTTGAAGTCGAACGCCACACACACCGGCCAGGTCGGCTCTAGCGTCACCGGCGCCACATGGGCGGCCCGGTGGAACGCGTAATACACCCGGCCCGCCATCGCCTCGAAGCTGGCTTCGTATTCCTGCCGGAACGTTCGGGCGTCCATGTCCCGCTTGGCGGCGTCCACCTCGGACGGGTCCATGAACGGGTTATCCACGGTGCGGAACTGCCACGACGCCCACTCGGGCTGTGCGGCGTCCTGCCCGCGCAGATACGCCTCATGGAGGTGGTTGTAGCTCTTGGGCGTGCCAATGAAGTCGGCCCACCCCTTGTGGTCACTCAGGGCGGGACGGATAGCCTCGGTCCACGCCGCCGGCTTCACATCGGCGTATTCGTCGAAGACCACGCCCTTGAGCGGCCGACCACGCAGCGCGTCTGGGTCTTCTGCCCCGTGGAGCTGGATTTCCCCGCCGCCCCGTAGACTCACCCGTAGCTCGGTCTCCATCGGGGCATCCGCGAGCCATGAGGGGTGGATCGCCGTCTTCAGGTCCGACCACATGATGTCTTTCGCCATCACGCGGGTCGGCGCGACATACCAGTAGCGGCCGGGCGCCTTCAGGGCCGAGGCAATGAGGCGTGTGCGAGCGTAATGGGTCTTCCCGAAGCGTCGGCCGGATACCAGCGCTTTGAAGCGCGCCGGAGACGCGTAGACCTGCGCCTGCGCGGCATGGAGACCGAGGGTGACGGCTCCCTGCACTTACCCACGCTCCGGGGTCACCAGATCCACCACCAGAGGCGCCGGGGTTTCGATCTGCATGACCTTCGGGACCGCGCCGATAATGCGGTCCATCACCTGCTTATCAAGCGTGGGGTCGCCCTTGCGGGCACGGGCCAGAAGATTGGCCTGATAGTCTGGGTCTTCGGCGATTTCACGCAGGACTTCCAGGAGGGCGCGTTTCTCTTTCGAGATCGAGCCTTTCGGCCGTCCTGGTCCGCCTTTCTGTCCCTTTACGAATCGCGCCAATGCGGAGACGGGCGCTCTGCACCAGCCGAGACGCCCAGCTACGTCATTTTTGCGTAGGACTTACCGCGGTTTCAACCCCATATGTTGCGCTCGTGGCGGCACGTCGAGCGTGGTGAGACCCAGCACCATCGCGAGGGCGATGAGGGTCTCGGCGCTGGTGTTGCGCGGGATGGGACCGAGGGCACGCCAGGCGGTGTTCTTGCTCACGCCAGCCTCTTTGCCGATGTCCTCGATGGACCGCCGGCTGGCGAGGTAGGCCGCGCGGAGCTGGGCGTGGACGGTCACTCCCACACCCACCGGGAGCGGGTGGCCGTGCAGACGGTGGCCACATAGCCTGGGCGGATGGCGGGGACGGGGCGATGCTCCCACTGGACACAGGTAGGTGCAGTGCGGAGCAGGGCCACGAGCAGGGCGAGCAGGAACGCGGCGATCAGCCAGGGCATGGGGGGG
>CAYOYW010000010.1:4914-24873 GCA_964408305.1 uncultured Candidatus Saccharibacteria bacterium | reverse complement strand
TGCGCGGGCTGAAGCAGCAGGCTCGACCCCATCGCTCCGGCCACGCGCCAGGGCTCGTCGTGCGCATAGCGGTCAGCGGCACGGGCGGCGTCCTTGGCCTGGTTGGCGGCTTCTTGCGCGGCACGGACGGCGGCATCGCGCACGTTGTGCATGCCTTCGTCCAGGCGCTCACGCAACGCCTTGATCTCGGGCACGCTGTCCAGGTTCTTGTTGGCCATGAGCGTGCGCATCTCGGCCACGAGCTTTTCCAGTTCGTTCTGGGTGCTGTTCTGGGAGTCGGTCGTCTGAGTCGTCATACATGCCTTTCGGTGGAACGTTGGAAACTGTGCATGCCACACAGCACGGGGCTGTGCGCCAGAGTGGATCATCTTAACGACCCCCGCAGCGCCCAGCGAAAAAAACTGTGGCCCACGCAAGGAAATCAGGCCAGCACGTGCGCCACATGCTCGCCCAGGGCCAGTGCGCTGGTGAGCCCCGGCGACTCAATGCCGAACAGGTTGACCAGGCCCGGCACCCCGTGCGCGGCAGGCCCCTGGACCAGGAAGTCGGTGATGGCTGCGCCTTGCGCATCGAACACCTTGGGCCGCATGCCCGCGTAACCAGGCTCCAGCGCCCCATCCCGCAGACCGGGCCAGTACTTGCGCACCTCGGCGTAGAAGGCCTGGCCGCGTGCCGGGTCCACGGCCAGGTCGTCGGGGGTCTCCACCCACTGCACGTCAGGCCCGAAACGCGCCTGGCCCCCCAGGTCCAGCGTCAGGTGCACGCCCAGGCCACCGGCCTCGGGCACGGGGTAGATCAGGCGCGAGAACGGCGCACGGCCTGCCAGCGTGAAATAGTTGCCTGAACGGGAGTGAGATAAAGGAAGAGTGAGAGGCGCGATAAATGGGTAGAACCGGGTTCATCGGGGTAGAAGTGGGCCAGGTCCTATAAAAGTCCATTTCGCAACAAGAAAGTCCGTGTCAGGGGCACAAGGCCGCCCGCTATCGGCGCTATCGTGCCGCCAGACTCTGTATCCAGCCCTCTAGAATCTCCAGCACCGTCTGCTGCGCAGGTTCCGACAGTTCCCGCGTCACGGGATGGAACGGGAGATAAGGGCGTGCGGGGATGATTTTGCCCGCAATCATGCTGCTGGGGCTGGTCGTGCCTCCGAACTGCTGAATCGCCGAATATGGCTTGTTGCTCGAAATACGTGCAAAGTCCAAGCCGAAAGCTGTCTGCACCGACGCGGCCAACCCCCCGGCGGACACCTGCAGCATCTTTCCTGGCCAGGTACCTCCTTCGGCACGAAACACCTTCGTCGTGTACTCGCTCAAATCAGGCCAGCCGCCCAAAGGGCCGGACTCATTGGTGAACTGTCGTTCTGACTCGCTGGCCAGTGCCTGGGCTAAGTCCGCCATCACCGGCTGCATGTTGTCCAGGCCGTCTACCAGCTTTTGCAGCACGGCCAGAACACTGTCATCCTTGACTTCGATCGTGATCATGCGTTACCTTTGACGCACCGACGGTGCTCCTACTTGGTGATAGGCCCAGATGTCCCGGTTCGAATCCGGGCCCGTCGGTACCAAATTCACACGGGCACCCATAGTCCGGCCTCCACATCGGCATGAATGCTCTCGTGAGGCACGCGAAAAGCCGTGTCCATCTTCCCTGAAGCATTGAAAGCCGCCTTGAATGCCGTAAGTTCATCGCCAGGCCACACGAGCATTAAATTGCCTGAGCGTGTATCGACATAGACGGCAACATCTGATCCGCTCAGTTCGTCGGGTAGCGCCATCCAGTCGTTGGCGCTCAAGGCGTTTCCAGCCATTGCATGCCGCCCGGCTTTGCGGCCCACCAGAAGCGAATCCTCTACATGTAGAACCGGCGAAAAGGGCGTTCCGCGCGCGGCCAACGCTCGCGCCACATCCAGGGGCAAGATGCCGACCGTCATCGTCTGGCCCTGGGGCACCATCCGGCCCTCCCGATTGGAGATACCAGAGTGGAACGCGCTCTCCACAAACGACCTCCACGCCTTCAAACGTGAATCCGACAGCAACGCCGCCCGCACACGCTCAAAGCCCTCAGCATCCCCGAGCGCATCCACAGCCTTGCGCGCCAGCAGCGCATCAAACGCGTGCCCCGCCAAAGGGCTGCTGTTAAAGCCCGCATCCACCCACATCGTCACGGGGCGGCCATCTGCACCCATCACGCGCAATCCCGACTGCACCGTGGGGAACAACTCTCCCGTGGCCTGGTCGCCGCCCGCGCTCACGGTGCGCGTCAAAATTTCGGGCGGCGGGGAAAGCTCCAGCCCTTCACGGCGCATCTGCCCCTCGGTCAGCGCCCGGGTGCGGCAACGGCAATTGAAGCCATTGGGTGGAAACAGTACCTGCCACACCGGGTCATCCTTGCGCCACACCTTTCCGTTGAGCGCTGCATGGCTGGGGCGCGTGCGCCCATCCATCACCGCCACATACATCAGGTACGGAAACGACCCGGCCTGCGCCTGCGCCTTGGCCCTACCCGCCATGTAGGCTGCCTGCAAATTGGTCTGATAGATCGTCTTGAGCCGATGCGGACTTCCCAACTGCACCAGCTCAGCCAGCCCCTGCCCATCCACCACAATCCGCTTGCCCCACCAGCCCTTGGCCCGCAGCAGCGGCGTCAGGCCAGCTTCAAACTGCCGCAGCGTCTTGCCATCGCGAAGTGCCTCCAGAAGCCCCCCGCGAATGTCCCGCAGCACATCCAGGCGCATCGCCTTGGCAACCGTAAAGGCCCGCGCGTGCGCCTCATCCAGCATCTCCTGCCAATTGAACGTGATGCGCACCCCCTTGCTGCGCAAGAACTCGACGGCGTCCTCTGGCGACTGGTCCAGCAGCGCCTGAAGCACGCTCTTGTCAAGCGTTGCCATTCACTCGTCCCCAAACCTGCGCAGCAAACATCAACCGTGCCAAACGATCCAGCAGCGCTTCATCGCTCAGATCGGGGAACCGCTCGGCCAGCCAGCCCAGCATCGCCTGCGGGGTCTGCTCGCGCTGCAACTGCTCAAAAACCGGGGCCAGCAGCGCCTGCATCTGCTCCTGCAACTGCCCGTCCGAGATCGCATTCAAAGCACCATCCAGGGCCACCTGATCCGCCATACCCAGGAACTGAGGCGCCCCCTCTGCAAACTCCACCACAGGCACCGGCGGCGCGGCTTGCGCGGGCGTGCTGACCACCGGGGGGGCGTCGGCAATGTCGCCATCCTGCAGCTTGTAGACACGCTTCCAGTACTGGGGCTGAAAGTTCACACCCGCACGCTTGAGGGTTTCATCGCGCTGCGCCTGCGTGACATTGACGTCCTCTTCTTCGAAAAGCTCAAAGGTCGGTGCGGGGGCCTGCTCGCCGTCGTGCAGATCGGTCATCCAGCGCAGTAGCTGGTTGATCGTGGCGCAGACCAGGCGGGAATCGCCGTCGCGAATGGTATCTGCCACCTCCAGCCCAGCCGTGGCGCTGGCGCGGTTGCTGCTCGCCTCGGTGCTTTGGTTCTGGCCGAGCAGCGCAATGTTGATTTCCGAACGGCAGTACATGAGCAGGCGCTCGTACAGGTCGGCGCTGGCCCCCTTGTCGCCCGCCTCCAGAATATCGATGCTGGAGTCGTCTGGAATGGCAGCCACGGCGTCCTGGATCATCGCCTCCAGCTTGTCCAGCAGCGCATTCACCTCCGGGCCTGGCGTGCCTCGTGGCTGCTTGCCCACCAGCCAGGGCGTGCCGTATTTTTCTGTAAAGGTCACCCAGAACTTGAGGCCTCCCCGCATGAAGGTATCTGCCCAGAAGCACATGGAAAGGTCTGGGAAGCCGTAGGGGTTGGCATAACTCGCCTCCTGGCGGGCCAACACAAATTTGCGGGGCTCCAGTTCCTCGCCGAGCAGCGGCTGGGCGCGGCTGCGAAACCGCAGCTGCGCTGCGTTGTCAAAGAAGAACCACTCCTGCGGCTTGCCGATCACTTCCAGCGGCACCGTGGCGCCGTTGAATGGCCCCCACACCAGCTCCAGCGGCTGATAGCCGAACAGCACCGCATCGGTGATCTCATTGAGCAGCCTGTCCATGTCGTAGGTCGCCAGCACATCACTGCACAGGCGAGTGACGCGGGCGCTGGCCTTGCCTCGCTCCACCCGCCATTCAAGCGCCTTCACCGCGGCCTTGCGGCGGCGGATCGGGCCGCCCACAGACGCCCGGCTGCGCATGTCGCGATAGACGCTGATGTCCTTGCCCTGGCGCTTCAGGATGGGATCCGGGTTCGGCAGGATGAAGCCGAACGACATATCCATGCTGCGGTCGCGCGTAGCGATCTCTTCAGACAGGCTGCCGCGCTTGCGAGTCTCCGCAAAGGAAACGAACTCGGTGGGGGAAACGAAGATGCCTCGGGAATTCATGGTCAGTAGCCTTCCAGGGAGAGCGCGCTGCGACGGGGGCGGCCCACACGCCACGGCATGTGCGGTTGTCGGGGTGGCTGCAGCGGTCCTGTGGCCTGGCCACGGGGCCAGCACGGTCGTAAAGCAGGATGGCCTCGCAGGCACCGGTGTGGTCATCCGCCTGCAGGCGCTGCACGATGGTGCTGGGGCCGGTGCGGGCGTTGTTCTTGCAGACCGTGGTGGCGCCCGCGTTGTGGGCCAGGCCTACAAAGGCGTCCCACTCATGCTGGAACAGCGCCACATCGCCAAAGCAGCGCTTGAGGGCGACCTCTTGCTCACCCGCATCGGCCCGCAGGCGCACCAGTGCGCGCACCGGCGGCAGCGTGTCGCCCATCCTGATGCCGCCCGTGGAGCCAAACCCGGCTGTCGGCACCTTGGTGCCATGCACCGGGTCAGGGTAGGCCTGCTCGCTGTACCCCTCGCGCTGGGCGATGTACACCAGGCCCGTGGCCGAAAGGGCCAGCGCGGCAATGGCAGTGCGTGTTTTGTCCATGCACGGCACTGTGCCGTGCGCGCGCGAGGGCGGCTAAATAAAGCGTTTTATTTAATGCCGAGGGCGGGCGCCAAAAAGAGCCGTTTTCAGCGCTTGGCCTTTATGTCGCGCAGCTCGCGCTCAAGGTCCTCAAGCTCCGCCCGCAGTTGGCGGTTCCGGCTCTCGCACATCACAGAGACCGACTGCATCTCGGAAGAAATCGAACTCTCCAGCACCGCACCAGCCAAATTGTTGTTGGCAGTGCTCTTGCGCCGCGCAAGCTGATCCAGCTTGTTCTGGCAATCCTGGAGGTTGCCGTTGACCTGGTCGCGCTTGTTGCGCACCAGGTACTGCTCAAGCTCAATGCGCCGCAATTCCGAACTGCTGTCCGGCTTGGGCTTTGAAGGCGCAGCAACAGCTTGTGACGCCGCAGCAGCAGGCGCATTTCCGGTTGCAGGCCGCACCTCGATCTGCTCGCCACGGCCGCTGCAAGGCGCGTCTTGGAACACGGCCTTGCCATTGGCGTTGGTGCATTTGTTGATGGCCCAGGCGGGGGAGGCGGCAAACAATGCAGCAAAAATAAATGCGCGGACTTGCATCAGTTCTCCGGAATGTCACGATCCATAACGCTCAAAAAACGTTTGCTCGGACATGAGAAGGTAGTTCAGGCCTTCTACGAAACCAAGTATTGCTGGGATGAAGGTCCAGAAGAAAACGAGATAAAGGAGCCCCTGAACCCCCTTGCCAAGATAGAACTTGTGGACGCCAATCCCTCCAAGAAATAGCGCTAGCAACCCAGCCACCACCTTGTTTTTTCCATCAGTAGTTGACCTGCCAAGTGGGCCAGCTGTTGGCGCAGGCAATTGGCGCACACCGCACTTTGGACAAATCTCGGCTTTTGCATTGATGATCGATCCGCACTCGGTGCAGTACTTCTGGTCTGCACGCTTCATGCCAGAATGAGCGGACGCCGCTGAAGCGGCTGCATGCTGTTCAGTCGGCGCAGGCGCTGGCTGCGCCTTGGCCGCCATCGCCTCCGCAACCTTGCTGTATATGGCGCCACATGCCGGGCAGGCGGCCATGGCATCGCCAGTGGCCGACGGGTTGGCGTGGCCGCATTTCTGACAAGTCTTGAGCACGGATTCCCCTCCATCAAGTGTTGTTCAATCTTCACCGGCTGCCATGATGGTGGAATGCGCACTTCGGTCATTGAGAAACCGCAAAGCAGCGCAACTCCAACTCACCAACGCTGAATTTTCCCAGCCAGTTCTACCGCTTGCCGCGCGGTACATAGTTCTTGTTGCCAGAAGGGCCTATGGTGTATCGCCCACCGCGCGGTCCGGTGTACACAGTCTGTCCTCCTCTTCGGTATGAGGGTGCGCTCTCGAATGACGACCCGTTGAGGTTGCGGTCAACCAAAGCACCGTCGGAACCTCCGGAGTTTCCGGGCCCCACAGCACCCGTCAACTTGAGTTCTTCGCTCTTTCCCGAAGGGCACTGTTCGTCTTGATAGCTGACCTTGCCAGTATCATCAATGCACTTGTTGATTGCCGATGCTGGTGATATCCCGAGCAAACCAATAAGAGCAAAAGCAGATATGAACTTCATGCTGAATCCCTCTTTCTGCTGTTGATCGTCTCCACATACCGGCGCGCCCTGAAAACCTGCTCAGGCGCCAGTTCGATGACCATCGCGGTTCCAAACTCGCGCCGCATGAAATCCAGCACCTTGATGCGCGAGGGTTTGTCCAACTGCTTCAGCATCGCCAACACCTCCTTTTGTGCGGCTGTGCGTTCGTTGGCGCGCATGGCGGGCGGCGCGTAGAAGTGCTGGTGCACCACCTGCATGTCGCCTTCTACCTTGCCCACCTGAATCGCACCGTCACCCTGCACTTTTTGTTGTGGAAGCAGCCTGGCCAACCAAGCCAGGAGCCGTTTCGGTAGCTCTCCCAAGATTCACCTCACCTGTTCTTGATCCGCGCCTTGCCTGTCACGCTGCCGATCTGGATGGCGTTGTCGCCCACGGCTCTTTGGTTGGCGGTGCTTTCAGCACCAGCGCTCTTGCCCTGCCCAGCGGGCAAACCTGCTGACAACACCGCCGCCTGCTGTATCAGACGCACCTTGCCGTCTTCGCTGCAATTTCGATAGCTGCCCACCAACGCCATCTCATCGGGCTGCAGTTGGGTAAGCGCCTTGCGCAGTGCAACGGCGTCACCCAGCTCCGCAAAAAACAGGATTTCCTGCAACGCCCGCATGTAGTGCGACTCAAGCCCCGCAATCCGCGCCTTGCCTGACGCCAGCTTGAGCAGATCCATCCGCCTGTCCAGCTCACGCTCGCCTTCGCTCTGCAGCATGGGGCCTTCGCCCGTGGCGAGCCAGTCGCCTCGGATGTGGAGCTTCTTGATCAGCGCCTCCCCTTCTTCACGCTTGAGGTTCTTCGCCTTTCCAGAGGTGAGGCTTTTGACGCGGTCGAGTGAGACGCCCATGACCTCGGCAAGCCCAGTTTGATGGAGCTCGAATTCCTTCATGACAGCTTTAAGAAGTGAAGAAATCACACTTACCCCTTGCAAGGTGGATTTTTTCCACCTACAATTTCACCAACAACAAACAAACAACGGCAAACAAACTTTCGCACAGGAGCCACGGCAATGACCCCCGACCAAATCAAGCAAAGGTTCCGCCAGCGCGGCCAAACCTTCAGCCAATGGGCGCGCGACAACAACTACCCCGTCAACAAAGTGTTGCGCGTGCTCAACGGCTTTGAAAAAGGCCACTACGGCAAGGCTCACGAGATCGCAGTCAAGCTGGGTTTGAAGCCCAGCAGCGATGCCCCCCTGCAATGACGCCAGTGTAAGCAATGACCTGCTTCGCACTCTACCCGCAGAAAACGCTGTTTTCCATGTGCAAACACAGCTTTTGTTTGCAGACCGGGATTGCCCGCGAGCAAAGGGGCTTCCAATGACCCGCCGCAATTGGAAGCGCTGGCAACCCGATGCAGCCCACCCATATCGAGGCTGCCATGTTCCGCGCCCTGGGCGCAGGTGTGCCGCGCAAAAGCAACCCCGACGACCGCAGCGCGCAAATCAATGCGCTGCTGGCGGGCAGCCTCACGGCGGGCTACACCCACCTGCTGCTCATTGAAGAAGCCCACCGCCTGCCGGTGGACACGCTCAAGCAGCTCAAGAACTTCATGGAGATGAAGCACGGCATGCGCCGCCTGCTGGGCGTAGCCCTGATCGGCCAGCCCGAACTGCGCAACCTGCTGGATGAGCGCAACCCCGAGGTGCGCGAAATCGTGCAGCGCTGCGAGCAAATCGTCATGGAGCCGCTGGACAACGACCTCTCGGGCTACCTCACCCACAAGTTCGACCGCGCAGGCATCAACGTGGCCGACGTGCTGGACGCTGACGCCATGGACGCCATCCGCGCCCGTCTGATCAGCGTGCCCCGTGGCGGCCGCATCAGCGATGCCGTCAGCGTGTGTTACCCGCTGGTCGTCAACAACCTGGTGTGCCGCGCCCTCAATGCCGCTGCCGCCGTGGGCTTTCCCAAGGTGGACGCCCAGGTCATTGCGGGGTGCTGAGCCATGGCCATCTACCGCATCAAGATCACCATGGGCGACGGCAGCAGGGGCCGCTACACCGGCCTGTTTGCCGACGGCTTTGAAGCCGTGCTGCAAACGCTGGCCGATTTCCCCGAGGCGCGCAGCGTGGCCGCCATGTTCATCCGGAGGGCTGGCGCATGAACATCCACACCCCCCGCACTTGCGACGCGCTGGGCGTGTGCCAGGGCCGCCCCGGCCCAGGCTGCACCTGCACACACGACACCGACACCCTGCCGCCCGGCGGCTACTACTTTGCCCCCGGCGCCATTGAGCAGGGGCAGCGCCGCAGGGCCGTGCGCCTGGCACCCTGGCAGCGCCTGGTGCTGGGGGCCATGGCAGTGCTGCTGGCGTCCGGCCTGCTGGGCTTTGCCGCAGGCGTGCTGCAAGCGAAAGGCTGGCCTCTGTGAGCGACCTCTCTTGCCCCACCTGCGGCTCCGAGCTGGACTTGGCCGTGCTGTTTGCCCACGAGCAGGACCAGCGCGCCCTGGCGCGCCTGGCCAGCGTGAGCATCCCGCTGGGCGCCAGGGTGCTGCAGTACCTGGCGCTGTTCACGCCCCCGAAGCAGCGGCTGACTTCTGCCAAGAAGATCAAGCTGATCCTGCAACTGCTGCCCGACCTGGAGCGCCAGGCCATCACCCACAAGGGCCGCGACTGGGAGGCGCCCCTGGCCGCCTGGGCGCAGGCCATCGATCAGATGCTGGCCGCCCGTGATGCACAGCGCCTGGAGCTGCCCATGAAGGGCCACGGCTACCTGTTCCCCCGGTATCGGGCACGCATGCCTTTGCCGGTGGAGCTGGTGCAAGGCAGCAGCCTGCCGGCAGCGGTGGCGGCGATTGCGCTCAAGCGCTTGTACGGCACATCGGTGCCCGAGGAGTTGCGGCGCGGCGCGGCCTGGGCTGACCAGTACCTGGCGGACTTGAGCAAAGGCGTAGTGAGCCTGGGCGGCGCAGACACAGAGGTGGCGCAGCCTGCGGGCCGCATGGCGGCACGGGCGCCGGGCAGCACTTTTGACTGGGGGCGGTACTGATGGCCACCACCGCACCAGCGGCGGCACACCGCAACAACTTTCTGGCGCCGGAGCCACACATCGTGGCGCGGCTCAAGGAAGCGCTGAGGGGGTCTATCTGCTGCCCGAGGCTGTGGGTATTGCCGCAGCGGACAAGCTGTGGGTGAGCTACAGCTATGGCGCATACGCCGCTATCGAAGCGCTGACGACGAAGTCGGTGGAGCTGGAACTGATCTTTGGCGGCCTGAACGAAGCCGACAGCGGCAAGCCGGTGGTGGTGAACATCTTCCGCGCCAGCCAGGGGGTGACCAAGGCACTTGCGCTCATCCGCAAAGGCTTCAATTCGCTGGATGTGGAAGGCACGGTGCTCGAAGACCCCACCAAGGAAGGCGCTGGCCTGAGCCGCTACTACCGCACCCGCATGGGCTGACCCCCACCCATTGGCGCACCACTGGGCCGCCCGCCGCACTACCAGGCGGCGCGCGGCCCGCTTCATTCATAGCCGACCGATTGCCACGCCATGTCGAACGACAACCAGATTGACTTTACCGTCCGCGTCAAAAAAGAAGGGCTGGGCGAGCTTGCAAGCGACCTGGACAAGGTAGAGCAAGGCGCCAAGGGCATGGGTACTGCCAGTGCGGCGGCAGGCACGGGGGTTGAAAAACTGGGGCAGGCGGCAGGCCAGTCTGGCGAGAGCCTCGACGGGCTGCGGCAGGCGGTAGATGCCAAGACACAGGCCATCAAAGCGGGCTTGCAAGCAGAGCAGTCCGAAATCACGCTGCAGCAGGCCCACCTGACGGCCGCGCGTGCCGAACAGCAAGTGCGCCTGCAAGTGGCACAGGCACAAGGCGATGAGGCAGCGGCAACGCGCGCTGGCAATGCCCTGCGGCAGATCGAAGCCGACCAGCTTGGCCTTGTGGCCCGTGCAAAGCGGGCTGAAGCCGCCGCTGTGCAGCAGGCTACCGAAGCCCGCCGGTCAGAGCTGGCCGCCATCGGGCCGCTGACACAGGCCCAAGCCAATGAACTGCGCGCTGCAGAGAACCACGCCAAGGCCTTGCGCGTGGAAGCGGCGGCAGCAGACCAGGCCTCGCAGCGCGCCCGTGATCTCACCCAGGCCCACCAGGGCAATGCCGCGGCGACGCAACAACTGGGCGGGCGCGTACAGGGGCTGACACAGCTTCTGGGACAAATGGCGGGCGCATTGGGCGCGGCGTTCACGTTCCGCGAGTTTGTGACAGCTGCCGCGCAAATGGAGCAACTGCGCAGCGGGCTGACGGCCATCACTCAGGATTCTGCGAAGGCTGGGCAGGATTTGGAGTTTGTGCGCGTTGTGGCCAACCGCATCGGCGCAGATGTGACCGAGGTCGGCAAGGCGTTCCTTGGGCTTGCAGCATCGACACGCGGCACCGCCGTGGAGGGCGAGCCCACACGCCAGGTGTTTGAGGCCGTGGCCACTGCCATGGGCAAGGCGGGCAAAAGCAGCGCAGAAACGTCCAACGCCCTGCAGGCGCTGGCCCAAATGGCCAGCAAGGGCGTGGTGCAAAGCGAAGAGCTGCGCGGACAGCTTGGCGAGGCCTTGCCGGGCGCGCTGCAGGCGGCCGCCAAGGGCATGGGGCTGACCACAGAAGAGCTGATGAAGCTGGTGGAAGAAGGCAAGATCACCGCCCAGGACATCTTCCCCGCGCTGGCCCAGGGCCTGAACGAGCTGTACGGCAGCGCCCCCCAGGCGCAGACGCTGAGCCAGGAAATCACCAACATCAAGAACGCCTTCACCGGCATGGCAGACCGTATTGGCGAGGCCGGTGGGCTGCAGTTGCTGAAGGGCGGCGCCGAGGTGGCGCAAGCCGCCATCGTGCTGCTGGGCGAGGGCGTAGTGGCCACGGGGCAGAAGATCGGCGTCTTGCTGGGCGCCCTGGCCACGATGGATTTCTCTGGGGTGGAACAGGCTTTTGCCGACATTGAAGCCGAGGCGCGCAAGAACTTGATCGGTGCGGCGCAGCACAACGATGTGCTGCGCGCCAGCCTGGGCGCGGTCGGAAACGACGCCACCCAGGCGGCCCTGGCCCAGCAGCAACTGAGCGGCGCTACCCAGCAGGCGGCGTCTGCCGGGGCGCAGTCCGGCCCTACTTGGGTGAAGCTGGCCAGCGACTACAGCAAGGTGAAGGAAGCCATTGCCGAACAGATTTCCGAGACCGAGAAAAGCGTGATTGCACGCGATGCCGAAGGCAAGGCTGCCGTGGCCCTTGCGCAAGCCTTTGGCACTGAGGCGCAGAAGCGCCAGGCGGCGGCTGATGCCGCCACAGCCAATGCCGAACAGCAGGAGCGCCTGGCGCAGCTCAAGACCACAGAACTGGAGGCCATGAAGGCTGAGTTGGCCGCGCTGCAGGCCCTTGCGGCCCAGCAAGGGCCGCTGGACGCCCAACGCCAAAAGCAGTTGCAGGAACTGGAAAAACAGATTGCACTGCGCCAGCAGGATGTGGACAAAACCCAGGCCCAGGCCCAGGCCGCACGCCTGCATGCGGAGCTGACCCGCGCCCAGGCTGAGGCGCTGCAGGACAACAGCGCGCGGGTCAAAGAACTGCACACCGCCTACGACGCCGCGCGGGCAAAAGTGGATGAAATGCGCACCGCCCAGGCTGCGGGCAAAGCCACCACCGAGCAGGTCACCCAGGCCGAGCAGGCGGCGGGCCGTGCCGCGCTGCTGTACCGTGACGCGCTGAACGACCAGCAGCGTGCCATTGCCGCCAAAGCCCAGGCGCAACAGGCCAACAACAGCCTGGAACAGGCCACCGTGCGCCTGGCCATTGAGCAGCAACGGGCGGCCTATGAAGTTGCCAAAGCGCGGGGGGACGAGTCCGGCGCCATGCGGGCCCAGAACGAAATTCGCAAGCTGGAAATCCAGTTGCTGGGCCTTGTGGCCCAGGCCAAGCGTGCCGAGGCCCAGGCCGCGCTGGCCAGCATTGCCGCAAAGCGTGAAGAACTGCAGGCGTCCGGGACACTGACGGACGCCAAGCGCCTTGAACTTGATGCCGCAGAAAAGAGCGCAAAGGTCAAGATCAAGGAGGCGGAGATCGCTGAAGTCACAGCGAAGAAGGTCAAAGACCTGGCCAGCGCGCACTCCGATCTGGGTAAGTCGGCGGGCGGCACCGTTGGCGGCATCGACGCGGTGACGGGGGCGATGGGCCGTCAGACGGCACAGATGGAAAAGCTGCAAAAGGTGCACGACCGGTACCGCATGAGCACATCAGAAGAAAGCGCCAAAGCAGTCCAAGATGCCAGAGACACCCATACCGGTAACGTCGAGGTATTGCCCGAAATCATCAACGCTGAAGTGGCGCGGCGATTGGGTGAAGAGTTTGTCGGCAACAAGGTGGCTGAGCGCGTGGTGCAACTGCGCAACCAGGTAGAGCAATACAACAAATATGGCGGGCCACGCAGCAAGGAAGGCGCCGCAGAAGCAAATGCCAAGCGCCAGGAGCTTGACCGTGCCGAAGCTGAGCTGGAAATCGAACGCCAAAGGCTCACTGAACAGCGCAATGGCACGACGTCCGACGCCGCAGGAACGGCATCGCGGGCTGCCCCAGAGCCCGCCGCCCCCCGCAGCCCTTCAAGCGGAAGCGGCATGCACGCAGGCGGCAGCACGGGCGGTGGCAGCGTGTCCTACGTCTCGAACATCACTTTGCCGGGCGGGCAGCGTAAGTCGATGCGCTTTGCCGATGCGGACAGCCAGGCCACCAATGACCGCCTGCTGCGCGACTTGGCTGCTGCCAGGGGGGTGGCCCAATGATCACGCTGACCCATGGCGGCACCACGCTGACCTTGCCCGACCGCCTGCTGTGGGTGGATGAATACCAGTGGAGCCCGGTGGCCACAGAAGTGCGCTGGGGTACCACGGGCGCCCCGCAACTGCATGTGGGCTTGCGCCAGGCCGGGCGCCCTATCACGCTGGACGGGCGCGACAGCGAGGCCTGGATCGACCGCACCCTGTGCGACCAGCTCGAAGCCTGGGCCGCGCTGCCCGGCGCTACGTTCGCCCTGGTGCTGCGCGGCCAGGCGCGCACGGTGGTGTTTGACCACAGCCAGGGCGCGGCATTTGACGCAACGCCACTGTGGAAGCTGCTGGACGGCGAGCACACGGGCGATGTGCTGTACCGCCCGATTTTTAAATTCATGGAGGTTTGACGATGCCCTTACTTCAAGGCGACATCCGGTTTGCGCGCTCGGTCAACATGGCCGACGTGCCCGAGGGCGGCGGGCCGCCGTCTGCCCAACTGCTCACATCGGGCCGCTCCAACGAAATCTGCCCCGACATATCGGAGGAGACCCGCACCGTTGGCCGCACCGAGATTTATCAAGTCCACGGCCTGCTGCGCAACACCGACCGCGCGGCGCTGCTGGGCGCCAACGTGATCCTGGCGCAGCCGCCCGCAGACCCGAACGTGAGCGTGACGCTGCTCTCGCTGGGCAACCCCTTTGCCACGCGCGCGGAGATTGCAGCGCGCATCGAGGCGGGCAGCTCGCCCGGCCCCGAGTGGAACGGCTACCTGCTTGAGAACCACTACGAGACCATGCGCAGCATGACCGTGCTGCAGCGCCCCGGCGTGAGCCCGCCCACCATTGGACGCACCTACCTGCTGGTTTACAACGAAGGCCAGGCAGGCGAGCGGCGCCAGCGCGTGCGCATCAAAGCGACCGAGACGATCACGCGCATGTACACCGAGATCGTGAACGGGCAACTGATGGACTTTGAGGCCCAGGTAACCACCTGCGAACTGTTTGACGGCCTGCTGCATGACTACCCCGGCTCGCCCCCGTCGCGCTACTTTGCGCGCGCTGCTGCGGGCAAAACCGTGCTGCGCGAGACGGTGTACAGCGACAGCGGCATGTTCCACGGCGCAAGCCGCCTGACAGCGCCCACGGTGCCCACGGATGTGTGGCTTCAGCTGGACTCGGTGTACACGCAGATCGTGCCCAACAGCCGTACCGAGGCGGCCACGGTGGACGCCCGCCCCACGGCGCGCCAGACCGTGGTGCTGGCAGACGCGCCCCGGCGCGTGGAGGTGGGCATTTCCCCGCACACGCAGCGCATCAAGATCGGCGAGGAGAACGCGGGCCTGGTGTACACGGCCCAACTGCGCCCGCTGCCAGAGCCGGGCACGGTGTACATCGATTACTGGTCGCTGGGCAACCGCTACACCATCACCGACGATGGCACCGGGCGCCTGGTGGGCCAGGGCGGCGGGTCTGTCGATGCGCTGACCGGCACGCTGGCGATGACGCTCAAGGCGCTGCCCGACATTGGCAGCTCAATCACCATCACGCACGG
This sequence comes from uncultured Candidatus Saccharibacteria bacterium, assembly GCA_964408305.1. Lineage (GTDB taxonomy): Bacteria > Patescibacteriota > Minisyncoccia > Phycocordibacterales > UBA9973 > UBA4124. Next base: position 10,033 of record CAYOYW010000010.1, on the reverse strand, counting down.
CACGCGGGTGGGCTACACAGACCGATCCGGCCAGGGCGCGCAGGTGCGCGCGCCCGAGTTTGCCTTTGTGCTTGATGCCGACAACGAGGGCGACCAGGCCGTGGCGAGCAGCATTACCGCCACCTGGTACAGCGCGGGCGTGCTGCGCACGGCCACAGATGATGGCAGCGGGAAGTTCACAGGCGATGCCACGGGCCTGGTGGACTACCCCACGCGCACCGGCGTGCTGCGCCCCAGCTACATGCCCGACCCCGGCGCCACTATCCAGTTGGCCTACAGCGTGGACAACGTGGTCACCGATGTGTTTGGCCCCTCGGGCCTCGCGCCGGACGCCGGTGGCTTCGTCAATTTGACGCTGTCGCAGCAGCCCGCTGCGCGCACGGTGTCCATCTCCTGGGCCACAGTGCACGAGATCCACGCGCGCCTCATCGGCTCGCCCGTCACCAGCAGCCCGAACTGGCCGCTCACCGTGGGGCCTGAGGTGACCGTGGGTGTGGTGCCAGACACCAAACCCACCGTCACGGTCGTGCCTTTCCCGCCGGGCTGGACAAGCCCGCCCATCCCGCCGCTGCCGGTCAACGTGAACTGGCCCCGCTCGAGCTGATGTAAAGGACGCAAGCGCATGACAACAGAACAACGCCCCGTGGCCCTGACCACATCGGCCACCAGCACGGCTACGCTGCAAGAGATTTTTGGCACCACCGATGACAAAAAGCTGGTGGTTGCGCACACCGCCACCGATGACGGTGCGGGCCACTTCCTGAGTGACATGGGCACGGTGGACTACGCCTCCAGGGCCGTGAGCCTGCGCGTGATCCGGCTGGATCGCAATGTGGGCGCCTACCAGGCGCCCCACGAAAACGCTGCTGCCTTTGAGGCCGCCATTGCCGATGGTGGCGCCTCCGGGAATGGCAGCGGGATTCGCGGTGACGGCTGGTACTACGCGCCCTCGGCAGAAGGCGTGCTTGCGGGCAGCAGCATTGCTGCGCGCTACCGCGTGGGGGCCGCCGCGCCACAGGCCAAAACCCAAACCATCACGCCGCCAGCCGTGGTGCTGGCGCTGTGCCCCCAGACCAGCGAGGCCGTTGTGCCCGGCTCTGTCATGTTCCGCTGGATGGGCAAAACCTATCAAGACCACGAAGGCATCATCTACCGCGACCGCACCGACGTGAGCCCTGGCATTGCCAGCGGCACCATGGACTACGCCACCGGCACCGCGCTGATGACGGACTACGTGGTGGGCGGCACCGGGCCTGCGGACTTCCAGCTGCTGAGCCTGTGGACGCAAAAGGGCGCCTGGGCCACGGCCAGCATCTTCTTCAGCACCGACGCGGCGCCGCTGCGCGCCGGGCCTGGCGGGCTGGTGCTGTCGGTGGTGGACTTGGAGGGCGCGACGCTCACAGCCAACGTGGACGCCCAGGGCTACATCACTGGCAGCCACATGCGTGGGCGCGTGGAGTTCTCACGTGGGGGCGTGGAGCTGCAGTTTGGCGACTATGTGTTGGATGCCGACCTGACGGCGGAAGACAAGGCCCAGTGGTGGTACAGCGCCGCCGATGTGGGCGCCGTGCACCCCGGCAAGGTGTGGCGCCCCTGGCCGGTAGACCCGAGCACGCTGCGCTACTCTGCCGTGAGCTACATCTACCTGCCGGTGGACGTGACGCTGATGGGCCTTGACCCTGCCGCGCTTCCCGCCGACGGCCGCGTGGTGCACGTGCGCCCAGGCGGCACGTGCGTTGTGGGTATCACGCACGGCGGCGTGGCCTTCGCGCCCGCCGTGGGCATGACCTACAACCTGGGGCACGAGCGGCTGTCGTTCGTGCAAGTGCTGGACGCCACCTCGGGTGCAGAAATCCTCACCGGCTACACGGCAGACCTGGACGCGGGCACGGCGACTTTTACAGACCTGGCGGGCTATCCCGCGCAGGTCAAGGTGGTGGGCCGCACCGAGGTGTACCGGCAGATCGCCGAGGTGCGCATTGACGGCAAGGTGCGCCTGACGCAGCCTGTGGGCTACGGCTTCCCGGCTGGGGCGGTGCTCAGCACCGCACTGCGCCAGGGCGACCGCTTTGCGCGCGTGAGCCGCGTGTACGACCAGGCAAGCTGGAACGGCACCACTTGGTACGACGGCGTTGACCCTCTGCCGGGCCAGGCGACTGCGACTTACAACATTGGCCAGTACCCGGTGGAGGTCAACAACCGTGGCGCCATTACCGAGCGCTGGGCGCTGCGCATGCGGTCTGACAACACCACGTTTGACCTGATCGGCCAGCACCTGGGCCAGATCGTCAGCGGGACGATCAACGCCGACTTCTCTCCGATGAACGTGGCCGCAGGCGTGCCCTACATGACTGTCCGCGCGGCGGGCTGGAACGCGGGCTGGGTGGCGGGCAACGTGCTGTTTATCGACACCGTGGGTGCAGAGGCTCCCGTGGCCGTCGTGCGTGCAACGCAGCCGGGCTCCCCTGCGGGGCTGGATGACTCGTTCTGGATCGTGCAGCGCGGCGATGTGGCCCGCGACCCCGATAGCAGTTTTGATTGACCCCACAGGAGCACACAATGCCCGACGCATTTGCCGTCAAATACATTCATAGCGCCATGCGAGGTGCGCCCGTACTCAACGGTATTGCGGGCTCTCTCATTGCAGTGCTCGATGCGCTGCTCCTGAACGGATGGGGCAGCGCCACTGCGGCATCTATCACTGTGGCATCTGGGGTGGCTACGGCTACCTTCAGCAGCGATACGGTCTGGGAGGCGGGCGCCGTCATTGAAGTGAGCGGCGCGACGCCTGGTGCGCTCAATGGCCCGGCGCGTGTCCTCAGTGCCACCAACAACGCCATCACGTTCCCCACCAGCGCGCCGGACGGCGCGGCTACCGGCACCATCGCAATCAAGTACGCCGCCGCTGGGTGGCAAAAGGCATTCACGGGCACCGACATGGCCGCGTATCGCAGCCAGGATGTGCAGTCTGCAAAGCACTACCTGCGCGTGCGAGACAGCTACGGCAAATACGCCACCGTGGCCGGGTATGAGTCCATGACGGCTATCAGCACCGGCACTGGCCGCTTTGCGCGTCACGCCACGCTGGACAGCAATCAATCGGTCTGGGAAAAAAGCCTGAACGCCGACTCCGCCGCTGTGCCGTACCTGATCGCGTCAGACGGTAGGGCCGTGCTGGTGTCGATCGCTTGCGGCGTCGCCGCTTACGAGATCTATCAGGCGGCCAACGTGCGCGGGTTTGGCGACCCCCTTGTGCTCAATCCCGCAGGGGATGTATGGGCCACCTTCTTAAGTGCGGCAGCGTATGACAGCACCGGCACTTGCGACGGTGCGCTTTCGGGCGGTGGGGCGGGGTCATATGGCTCGGTGCACTGTCCGCGTGGCATTGCTGGAACGGGAGGTGCGCAGGCCTTGTTCGTTTCCCCCGTTGCGGGGGGGTCTGGAGTGATGTCCGGCGAAGACTCGACGATGGGGCCTGTGCCATCGGCTGTGAGCGGTTTGCTGCTGCTGTCGCGGATCAGGCTGAGTCTGGCAGATGGCACGAGCCGTGCTTATGTGCCAGGGCTCTACTACATCCCACAGAGCGGAGCGTCTGCGGTGCTGACGGTTGGGGGGGTGTATATGGGCGCGGGCGATTTGGCCGGGCGCCGGTTGCGCGCCGTGGTGACCGCCAGCAATGCCTACAGCTCTAGTGGCCGCGCGTTGATGGATTTGACCGGGCCGTGGAGGGGAGCATGAGCGCTCACCGCACCTGGGGCGTCTTTTTTCGGTCGATACCCAGCTATATGCAGTTGACCGAGGTTGCGTTTTTGACTGCGGCTTCGGTCGATCTTTCCGTGGGCGGCACGGCGGGGGCCTCGACAGAATACGGTGCAGGGCTTCAAGCCTCAAACGCCTTTGACAAGAGCACGAGCACGGACTGGTGCAGTGCCGCCGATGATCAGTCGTGCAGGATCTGGTACGTGCACCCCGCTGCCGTGGAGCCAGCCAAGTTGCGCATTCGGTGCTCTGCGAGTTCATATATCCCGGACGCGGCGCTCAAGCTGGGAGTGCGTAGCAGCGATGATTTCGGGGCGACTTGGAGCGCCGAAGAGTTCACGTTGACCATTGCGAGCGGTGCTTTTGCGAGCGGCGCAACGGTGGTGCTCAATATTGCGCCCGCTCGCGCGCTTGAGCTGGTGCCGATGCCACAGCGGTTAGAGCAAAATTTTTTGCATCTGGCCGCGTCCACCGGCACTGTGTCAGACCGCGTGATGTTCAAAGCCACGCCCACCGCACCTGAATCGCCCTTTGCAAATGGGCGCATCTGGCTGCTGCGCCTTGCCGATGGCTACAAGGCGTGGGAGGGCTGGAGCGACTCGGGTGGCTACTACACCGCCACGGGGCTGGAGCTGGGCGTGGAGTACATCGCTGTGGGCATTGACCCCTACCGCAACCAGAAGGCCACGGGCGCAGGCCCGGTGGTGGCCACGGAGGCCGCGCCATGAGCCTTGCCATCACAACCGACCACCGTGCAGTGCGCAACCAGGCCAGCATTGACATGGCTGACGCGGGGCCTGGGCCATCGTCGATCAAGCTCTACACGGCAGAGGGCGGCACGCTGCTGGGCACGCGCACGCTGGCAAAGCCCTGTGGAGCTATCACAGCCGAGGGGCGCATTGCGCTGCTGGGGGCTGGCGTGCAAGACCTGGTGGTAGCCAGCGGCTCGGCCACCTGGGCCACCTGGTGTGATGGCGCTGGAGCGCCGATTGCTGCGGGGGGCGTAACAGACGAAGCGGGCGCGGGGCCTTTCAAACTGAAGGGCGCCACGGGCACCAACGTGTACGAGGGCGGTGTAGTGGCGCTGGATTCCACGGCGTTGCTGGGGTAGCAATGTGGGTGACGCAAAACTTGTCTTCTTCAGGCCGCACGACGGCACGGGCCGCCTGGTCTTCGGCGACACGGGCGGCGCTGCCGCTGCGCCGGATGCCCTCATCAGCCTGGATGCCGAGCTGCCTGGCCTGGACGGCGCCGTGCTGCTGCGCACCGGCCCCGTGCTGGGCTTGGATGCCGACTTGCCGGGGCTGGACGGCACCGTGGAGCTGCTGTGGGACGCGAACGTCAGCCGGGGCGGCCTGCG
>CAYOYW010000010.1:0-4814 GCA_964408305.1 uncultured Candidatus Saccharibacteria bacterium | reverse complement strand
TGGACGGCACCGTGGAGCTGCTGTGGGACGCGAACGTCAGCCGGGGCGGCCTGCGACACGAGCTGCAGGCCTGCTGGCAAGATGCTGCGCCCATCGCCGCAGGGCTGCAAGCCCACTGGCAAGAAGCCACTCCGCTGCGTTCTGCTGCGCAGGCCCGCTGGCAGGAAGCCCAGCGCACCAGCCATGGTGTGCGCGCGCATTGGCAAGACACCGAACGCATGCGCGGGGCTGTGCTCAGCCGCTGGCAGGAAGGCACGGGCCTGCGCCATGGCGTGGCCGTGCACTGGCAAGACACCGAGCGGCTGCGCGGAGCTGTGCTCAGCCGCTGGCAGGAAGGCACGGGCCTGCGTCATGGCGTGGCCGCGCACTGGCAAGAGATGCTCCGCATGCGCGGTGCAGTGCTCAGCCATTGGCAAGAGGCCGTGCCGGTGCGCGCTGCAGTGCAAGCCCGCCACGCCCAAGGCGTGCCCACCCGCGTTGCGGTGCGAGCGCACTGGCAAGAGGCCCGTCGGCCGCCGCCTGGCGTGTCTGCAGTGCCCCCGGTGGAGCCGCCCGAGCCGCCGTGCTACGACCCGGCCACGGCGGGGCGCCTTGTGTTCACTGACCTGGCGCTTGGCGATGGGCGGTTGGTGTTTGTGTGCCAGCGTGGGGGTGGGCTCCCCCCCGCCACGGTGGTGGTTTTGCCCCGTAGGAGCTACATAGTGGTCAACAGTGTGGAAATCCGGCGTGCGGACGCCTTGGCGGGCGACCCGCTGCCCAGCGAGAGCTTTCAGATGCAGCTCAACCGCCAGTCGTGGACGTGGAGCTGGTCGGCGGCGTTCCACGCCTCGGCGCGCGATGCGCTGATGCTGGGCCTGGGCGGGCAGCCGGTGGAGCTGGAGGTGCGTGTGAATGGACAGCCATTTCGGCTGCTGGCCGAGCGCATTGGCAAGAGCAAGCGCTTCCCGGAGCACTTGGTGCGCGTGGATGGGCGGGGCAAAGCGGCGCTGCTTGACCCCGAGCGCGGGGCTGTGCAGACCTTCAGCCAGGCCCTGGACCGCACGGCGCAGCAGCTCATGACAGAGGTGCTGACGGTCAACGGGGTGGGCTTTGGCTGGAGCGTGGACTTCCAGCTCACGGACTGGCTCGTGCCCGGTGGCGTCTGGTTGCACCAGGGCACCCGGATCAGCGCGCTGGCGGACATCGCGAGTGCTGTGGGGGGCTACTTACAGCCGCATGACACTGACCCGGTGTTGCGCGTACTGCCGGGCTGGCCTGTGCCCTGGTGGGAGTGGAATACCGTGGCTCCGGACATTGAGCTGCCTGCCGGTGTGGCAGAAATCGAGGACACGGAATTCATCAATCTGCCCGACTACGACCGCATCTTCGTGTACGGCGAGGCGGGCGGCATGGGGGCTGACTTGTCGCGCAGCGGCACCTCGGGCACTGTGCTCAAGCAGCCCATGGCAGTGCATCCGCTGATCACCACCATGGGCGCGGCAAAGCAGCGCGCACGCGCAGAGTTGTCGGAATCGGGCCGTGCGCTCAAACGCAAGATGACGCTGCCAGTGCTGCCCGCCACTGGGATCATCAAGCCCGGCACCTTTGTGCGCTACACCGATGAGGATGCGGCAATCCGCCTGGGCCTGGTGCGCGCAACCAACGTCAGCATGCAGTTCCCGGTGCTCACGCAGGCCCTGGAGGTGGACAGCCATGAGTAATTTCCTCAAGCAACTGCAGGCCCTGCTGGCGCCAGACCGCATGGAGATCGGCACCGTGATCGCGGTGAACGACGGCATTGCCGTGCTGGAGCTGCCCGGCGGTGGCCGAACCCGCGCACGCGGCCAGGCCACGGTGGGCGGCAAGGTGTTTGTGCAGGGCGGAGTAATCCAGGGGCCAGCGCCGGATTTGCCGGTGGTGGTGGATGTGATCTAGGAGGGGCGCGAACGAAAAAAAGACGGGCGACCTGGCCAAGTGCAGCAACACTTGGCCAAGCCCCCAACCCGCAGACTAGACCTGCAAGCCAGGCAAGGCCCGCCACCCTGTACAGAGTGCGGACTAGCCTACCAGAGTTTTCCAACAGGAAAGAGGCTTGCAAGACATGGAAGTAATCAGATGCGGCAACTGCCGCAAAAAATTGGCAGAGGGCACCTACACCGCCCTTGCCATCAAGTGCCCAAGATGTGGCGCACTGAATCAACTGAGGGCCTCGAGCCCCCCACAAGAGCGCCCCGGAGCGCCTCGCCCCAAGGGGGAGCTCAATGAAGGCTGCAACAGCAAAACAATTTCCGGCGCAGCGCCGGGCGGGTGAGAACGGTTTTAAGTACAAGCCCCAATTCGGCCTGGTCGTACCGTGCAAGGACGAGAGCGAGCAGCAGCGGCGCTACGCGCGCCTGGTCAAACTGGGCATGGCGCCTAAGGTGGTGTGCGTATGAAGATCGCCGTGCACCACCGCTGCGATGAATTCAGCAGCTACCGCGCCGCCCGTGTCAAATCCCTGTTCAACGTCGAGACCGGCGCAAACTTCAAAATCGAGGCGGAACTCGACCTCGACAGTGCACCATGGCAGATTGGCGTGATTGTCGGCCCCAGCGGCAGCGGCAAGACCAGCATGGGCCGCGCTCTGTGGGGCCAGGAGGCCGTTTATTCGCCCACATGGCCACATGACCGGCCCATCATCGACGCGATAACCCCTGGCGGTCGCTTTGATGACGTGGCGGCCGCGCTCTCCAGCGTAGGCTTGGGCAGTGTCCCGGCCTGGCTGCGGCCATTCAGCGTGCTTTCCAACGGTGAGCAGTTCCGTGCCAACTTGGCCAGGCTGATCGCCGAGGCGCCTGACCGGGCGGTGCTGGACGAATTCAGCAGCGTGGTCGACCGCCAGATTGCCCGTGTTGGCGCCGGTGCCTTCGCCAAGGCTTGGCGCCGCACGCCCGGCCAGGTGGTGCTCTTGAGCTGCCACTACGACATCCTCGACTGGATTCAGCCTGACTGGGTGTTCGACACAGCCACGGGCCAGTTTCAACGGGGGTGGCTTCGGCGCCGTCCACGCGTCGACGTCGACCTGTGGCAGTGCGCCTGGGAGCATTGGCCGACCTTTGAGCCGCATCACTATCTGAAGCTGCCTCACATGATCGCTGCAACCAACTACGTGGCCACCGTGGACGGCCAGCTCGTGGCGCACCTGGCCGTGAGCACAAGGAGCCGCACCGAGGCGCGTGCCTGCCGCCTGGTTGTCATGCCTGAATGGCAAGGCGCTGGGGTTGGACTGCGCTTCTTGGACACCGTCTGTGAGCTATGGCGCACCGGCGCCAACCGCTACGGCCGCCCCATGCTGACCCTGTTTCACACCAGCCACCCTGGCCTGGCCAGCGCTTTGCGGCGTTCCCCAAGATGGACTCAAGTCTCTGCAAAGCTGATCGGAGAAGACAAGTCGCGCAGCCTGGCCAGCATGCAACGGTCGGCAGAAAGGTATGGCAATGGAATCAGGGGGGCGGGCTATGGAGGGCACTTTCGCGCTGTTCAGGGCTTCCGCTATCTGGGAGAACCGTCATGCGAGTGATGATCGTCGGCCAGAAGTGGCTGGCAACTGAGTTGCTGCGTATGTGTCTGGCGCGCGGCGACGACGTGGCCGCCGTCAGTGTGCAGCGCCTTGACGATCGCCTGGCCGCGCTGGCCATGGCTGAGGACGTCCCCGTTTGCCAGGTTCAGCGGCGCCTGACGGCGGAATGGGTGCCACACGATGTGGACGTGATCTTGTGCGCCCACGCCCATGTCTTTATTTCGGCAGAGGCGCGAGCCAGGGCGCGCTTCGGCGCCCTGGGCTTCCACCCAAGCCTTCTTCCCCGGCACAGGGGAAGGGACGCCGCGCGGTGGGCTATTCACATGGGCGAGCACATGACAGGGGGCACGGCATACTGGCTTGACGACGGCGCTGATACTGGCCCAATAGCGGCCCAGGATTGGTGCTGGATACGTCCTGGCGACACGCCAGAGACGCTATGGCGGCGGGATCTGGCCCCTATGGGCTTGCGCCTATTCGGCGAGGTACTGCAGAAGCTGGAACGCGGCGAGAACCCGCGAACGCCGCAAGACGCCGGATTGGCCACTTGGGAGCCCTCGTTTACGAGCTGGACGCTTGGGGGCGGTAGCTTGCCCAACGCATAATTCCTTTTTCCAACGTGAAAGGACGCGCGCCCGCATTTATCGCGCAGGCCACTGCTGATTTATCGCGGCGCGCTTCAGTTGCCCTTGGCGTAGCGCGGCTGCGGAACATGCACAGCGTCCAGCCCCTGGGTGCGCAGCGCCAGTGCGGGTGCGACCAGCCCGGCGGCGTTGACCACCGTGGCAGCATGCAGGTGCGTGCCATCATTTGCTATGATATTAATAGCGCTTTGCGCATATTCCATGAGCGCTACGGCCGAATTGACTGCCAAAATTCCTCCGGCCTGCTCGACATCGGCCAGCAGGCCCAGCATCAGCGCATGGCTGTCCACAATGCCGGTGTCGGGCGAGTGCAATGCGGCCACGCATTCGAGGGCGGGCTCCAGGGCACGCGCCTCGTCGTGCTCCAGCCATTGCAGTGCCACGCCATTGCCCAGGGCATGGGCCTGCACGGCGCGCAGGGATTCGCGCTGCGCATCGGCGGTGGCCACCACTAACTTGCCGCAGCGCTGGTGGGGAATGGCGCGCTCGGCGCAATAGGCGTACAGCAGCTCGCGCCCCTGCACGCACAGCCGCGCCTTGAGCGAACCCTGCGGGTAGTACAGCCCGGCGTGGATGACCTCGCTGTTGCGCGCGCTGATGCCTGTGCCAAAGGTGGGGGCGGCCTCCAGCAC
>CAYOYW010000009.1:0-29655 GCA_964408305.1 uncultured Candidatus Saccharibacteria bacterium | reverse complement strand
GCGGGATTAGTTTATCGGTAAAATAACAGTTTTCCAAACTGTGGTGAAGGGTTCGACTCCCTTATCCCGCACATGTGGATACTTTTTGCCTTTGGGGCAGCACTCTTTTGGGGTCTTACCTATGTTTTTCGAGAACAAGTTTATAAGCATATCTCCGTGTATACATCGCTTGGACTTACCGCGCTTTGTGTCTCGATTATTGTTTTAGGGATTTCATTCTTTTCTGGGAATTTGATTCAAGATCTCAAGACACTCTCTGCCTCTCGTGAAGCACTTCGCTATTTTCTCCTTGCTCTTGGTGTTCTTATTGTCGCTGAGCTTTGTATTGGTTTTTCTATAACTCACAAAAACGCAACTCTTGCCGGCATTGTTGAAATATCATATCCAATCTTTATCGCCCTGTTTAGTTTTATTTTATTTAAAGTTCGAGTACCACTGGCAACAATAGTGGGAGCACTTATTGTTTTTGTTGGTATTGGCATTATTTACTATTTCAATAAATAGGGGAATAAAAAATCCCACTTTATAAAGCGGAATTTAAATGGGTAGTATTTATGCAGCAGCTGCATATCTTTGAAAACCTTCCCAGGTTTTGTAGTGAAGCGTTCCCGGAACTTCCTCTCCCACACTGAAGAAGATGCTGTTAGGGAATCTTTGTTGCAGGGTTTTGAGTACACGCCCGGCCTTTTTGCCAATCCGTTCGAGGACTATGGCAATCGGGTTTATGTCCTGAAGCATTTTTTCGAAACTCTTACACTCCGGTGAAGCGTACTTCACGGCAGCTTTACCAAACTTTCTGGTTAAGAGGTTTTTTACTTCTTTTGGTGTTTCGCACTTGCAATTCATAGGCGAAACGACCAGGATAGATCCTGGCTGTGATTGCTTTGGGTTGTTTTGCATAAAAGAAAGAATTTAAGTGATTTTCCGAAAATCATACTCTTTTTATAGAATTCGTCAAGCAAAATAAGCCCTTTTGGGGCTTATTTTGCTTTGTCTATAGTTCGCGAACTGTAGACTTACTTTACTGCGTCTTTGAGAGCTTTCGCAGCACGGAATCGAGGAACTCGAGCTGCAGCAACCTTTACTGGTTGACCAGTCTTTGGGTTACGAGCCATTCGTGCAGCGCGAGTCTTCACAGAAAAGATACCAAGGCCAGCGATAGATACTTCATCACCCTTTTTGAGGGCCTTTGTAATTTCTGAGATGATACTTTCTACAACTTCTTCAGCTTGTACCTTTGTACCGCCAACTTTGTTGTGAACGAGTTCAACAAGTGCTTGTTTGTTCATAATGTTTTTAAATGAATCCTTTTGGACTATTTCTAATAATCTCGTCAGGGCGCGGAAGCGTGTGCTTTACGCTAGCATCATTATATAGCAAGGGTTTTTTGATGCAAAATTGACAAAATATAAAAAATAGGTTATACTTATAAGAGTTAAAAGTTCCTTTTTATGAAAACCACTTACCTTGTGATTGCGGGAAACCTGATTCTAGTTATCACCTTTATCGTCATCATTTTCAGGTCGAGAAAACAATTGCGACCAGTTAAAGAAAAGATAAGGGAGATTGAATCACAAAAATCCTGACATCCTACTGAAAAGCCTTCCTGTTGGAAGGCTTTCATCTTTTTATTTATTTTTTGCAACCTCAATTTCCGGTGTGTTCTTTTTTGGTTCTTCTGATTTAACAAAACCGTTATTTTTTACACTTACCACTTTTTTATCTTTGAGTACATCAGTCATTTTTTCGTTAACAGCTTTTTCTGACTGTGTGGCTTTATTTGCTATCTTATTATAATCCTTTTGAGCTTGCTCAAATGTAATTGTTTTTGAAACAGGGAAGCGGAACTTTGTGAAATTTTTTCCAGGATACAGAGGGTTTCCTGTGCCTTCATTCAAAATAACCGGCCTTAGAAAGTTTTCTTCAGTTGCTCCTTCGGCAAAAGCAGCTTTCCCAGCTCTCACATCAGCTATCATTTTTGCTCGCAATTTAAGAAACTCTTCTCTTACTTGTTGTAGTGTTTCTCTACTTAAAATAGTCTCGTGTGTTTTGCAGTATTCATCAAAGAGTTTGTATCCAAGTCCTCCTTTATCAAGTTCTTCTTTCCCTTGGAGCCCTTTTTCTGCGAGCCAATCCAAGAATAAGTTCCAAGCAGACCGAACAGCATCATCTACTTTTTCATTTCCGTTGTACTTACTTTCAAGTGAGTCGCTTTTTGCTTTGAGTGATGCAACTTTCTCATTCTTATTTTTCAAAGAGTCTGGAAGGGAAGCTCCTTTTGCTTCACCTTTTGCGCCAAAAGAGACACCAAAGAGAGCTGCTGTGCCAACAACAAAGTTTCTAAACCATTTTGACCCTCTTGCTTTTTGTGGGGCAACTGTGGCAAAAGTTGTCTTTTGACTGCCATCGTCTCTCTCTTGAACAGCGTTTGTTATTTGTTGGTGTGTTTCTGTTCCTCTATAGAAGCTTTCTCTATCAATGTCGTTCTCAATGCGTCGTATTTTGTCTTTATCTTCAGGAGAGAGCTCTATTGTACTTGGCATTTCCTCTGTGTGGAGAAACTGAGTTGTTTTTTCTTGTTCCGGAGTAGTACTAGGAGCTCCTTGTATTCCTTTTTCTATATCATTTTGTTCTACCATATGCGTCAATCATAACACAAAATGAAAAGAGCCCGTTTGGGCTCTTTTAGGTACGATACCGAGCCATAATCTCAGACTCAACCTCTTCCCGAGGGCGGCCGTATTTAAGGTATGAAAGCTCTTTGATCTTTTCCGAGAGTTCAATATTTCCTTTTGGTGGGGGAGGAATACGGAGGTTGAATGGTTTTTCTGGAACACCGCCAACAAGAATCTTTGCATATGCATTGAAATTTTGTAGCTTAAGCACATCCTCTGGGGTAAATGTTGGAGCAAGTTGCTTTTCAAACACCGCTGCGTTCTCTGGGCTTACACGATAAATAATCATACTTCCTACATTTCCAAAGATTGCATTCTTTATATTTTCTTCGAGCTGTTCAATGTATTGGTGCGCGACAGTAAGCGCAAGGCGATATTTTCGAGCCTCAGAGAGTATTGTTGCAATAGAATCTGTGGTCACATTTTGGAATTCATCAATGTATAGATAAAAGTCGTTCAATGTGCCCTTACCAACCATATCAACTCGTGAGAGTGCTGCCATGGTGAGCTTACCGACAAGGACAAGTCCAATAAGGTGAGAATTGATATTGCCAAGGCGGCCCTTTGAGAGGTTCACCAAAAGGATTTTTTTGCCATCCATGATTTCTCTGAAATTGAGCACTGACTGTTGTTGTGCAATAACAGGACGCATAATATCGTTTGAAATGAAGACATCAAATTTGTTTGTGATATAAGGAACAAAGTTTGCAAGAGAGGCTTCGCCGGTTGTTTTTTCAGCGTTTTCCCAGAACTGCTTAATGATAGGGTTTTTACATCGATCGAGCTTCATTTGCCTAAATGCTTTATCTGAGAGCACACGGCCAATTTCAAGTAGGGTAGAACCACTTTCAGGGTCTTCCATCACCAGTCCCGCAGAGTTTCGGAAATACTGTTCAAATGCCGGTCCACCAGCAGTTTTCATATCAAAGAGTTTGTTGAAAATAGAAAGAAGCTCATTGATGACAAAAATCTTTTGCTCAGGGTAGTTTGGGTCGTACTCAAGCATGTTAAGCCCCATAGGACGAGCGGTATGTGCTGGATCAAAATAAATAACATCATCAATGCGTTCTCGTGGGATATTTGCGAGGATATCTTCAATGTCATTTCCGTGTGGATCAATAAAACAGACACCATTCCCGTTTTGGATATCTTGGATAACCATATTTTTGAGAATTGTTGTCTTTCCAGTACCTGTTTGCCCAATCACATAGCAGTGTCGCACGCGGTCTTCCTTTGCAAGGTAAATATCGTTTGTTTGTCCTCGGAAAGTATTTGTTCCCAGAAATACCCCAGCAGATGCTTGCTGCGCAGTAAGTGGTGCAGGAGCTGAAGCTCCATCATTTTCTTTGAGTTCGTGTGGAGTGCCTGTTCCTCTTGGAAAGTGAACCATTGAGGCAACTTCGTTTATAGAAAGCTCTGCTACTGTTTCACTCTGTCTTCTAAAAGAAAATGCTTTACAAGTATCGATAAGATCTTTTCCTTTTGCTTCTTTCCATTCAATACTGTTTCCGCCAATATGGGTATATTGTCCAAAAGAAGCTTCAATAGATCGGCGAAGCTCCGCTGCACGCTCAGGTGTCTGTGCAGCTGTTACAATACGAAGTGTTGCTTCAACAATACGAGAATCGTTTTTCTTTTCAAGGAGCTCGATCCCTTTTGTATCAATTTCTTTTTCTTTCTCACCTTCTTTTTCTTTTGAGCTCTTGAAAAGACTGAATGCTTCTTTTGTTAAACTTCCAAGCACTGATTCCGTTGCGCTCTTGTACAGGTCACTCACTTTTCCTGCCCCTGCTTTTGCACTTTCAATAATATGAGTATTTCTCTCTGCAATACGATTTTTGCTCTCAGAGAGAATAAGCTGTATTGCACAACCTTCACCTTCTTGGGCGAGCTGTGAGAGCGCACCAAGTGTCGCAGTAAAAGGGTCGGTATCAAAATCATTGTATGTCTTGAGCGGAAGGTAGGATGATTCTTTCAGCGCAAGAGAACTCGCCGCAACACTGTGTGTATGAGAAGGGAAAATATTAAAATCATCGACAACTTCTTCGACAGCGCTTCCTGGGAAAAATGCGTGGACAAGTTTTTCAAAACCATCAATGCTGTTTTTTGGTATGCCAACATAGATGAGAATGTTGTTATCAGTATGTTCAACTGCTAGCTCTATGCTGATTGTGTTTTTAAGGCCAACAAGCGAAACAAGGCTGGTATAAAACTGCGCCATGCTCGAAACCCCTTTTTTAAAATCACTTTCTTTTGAAGGGTTATGCTCAGGAGGAAGTGCGATTGAGAAAAGTGTGTGGTCTAGTTCTTTGTAGAGTTCATCGTGCGATTTTAGTCCTGGCAGCGCTCCAATGGTATGGAGATACTGCACAAGGAAACGGTGAAAGTCATCCTCAAGATGAGGATCCTTCAAGCTCTTTACTATATCAAGAGCACTTTTTATACCTTTTTCGAGCATTGTTCCAAAGAGCTCTTCTATTTTTCTGTCATGCGGTTCCGGTTTAAGGCGAAGCACTATCTTTTCTGCTTCATGCTCGGGAAGTATCCTTGATTCGTGTAAGAAATCTTTTGCTTCTGCTTTTGCATAAGAAGCAACGGTCTCTCTTGCTGCTTGTTCAAGTGTTGTTCCAGGATTTTCTTGCAAGATATATGCTCGGTGTGACTCTTGTGAAAGATGAGAGAGCTCTTCTTGTGTTGATTGAAATGATTCTTTCTGAGAGAACATGCTCCCAGTATATCGTAAAAATAAAAAACTGCGGTCCTATGCCACAGCTTTTTTCAAAATTTTATGAACAATACCCAAATCCTTTGCCAGATTGGCCGCAAGCCTTTTTTCTTCATTTGCAAGCTCATAAAGCTTCTCTAAGGGTAGAGTAAAACGATTACTCATATATTTAAAGGCAGACTCCTCGCTTCCTAAAAGTTCATCGAAACTTACCTTTGTAATCTTTTCGGCTCTATGAAAGAAAAATACCGCTTCTTCACTTTTTGCAATCCGTATATCTCCAGCAGCGAATATTGGAAGTGCTGCAGATGATACAGATTCGTATGCGATAGTGACAATTTTTGTCCCTCTTCGTTTTAACTCATTCAAGAGTGATACAAAGTGAGCTGCATGACCAAGATCTCCACCCTGACTTCTTATGGCTAAAATAAGGTAAGAAGGGTTCTTTTTTGAGAGGAAAAATATTTTTTTGCTCAGGCTTTGAGGTAGCTGCTCATCAATTCTCTTTGAAATTCTAAAGATCTCGAATGTTACCATGATTGACTTTTTTTATTTTTTATAGTATAACATGTATTATTAAATAAGTCAAATAATATATGTCACTTGAATCAATCCCAAATGAAGAACTCTCATCTCAAGAAGAAGTTATGTATCAAAAATTTGTTTCAGAAAATCCTGGTATAACGAAAGCTGACTTTAAGGAACTTAGAGAAATTGCACTTAATAGTCACCGAAGCGGAGTAAGAGATTTCTTCTCGGTTAAGGGTGTTCTTATGGAGGAGAAACCTACTCCGGAAGAGAAAGCAGAAATACTTGAACAGCATGAAATCTAACAAAATGCCGACTCATAAGTCGGCATTTTGTTTTGATGGTCACCGTGCGTAGTCGATAACTCTTGTTTCTCGAATAATAGTAATTTTTATTTGTCCCGGATACCGGAGATCTTTTTCAATACCGAGCGCAATGTTTCTGGCGAGAGCTTTTGCTTCGATATCTGAAATTGCTTCTGGGTGTACAAAGATACGAATCTCTCTTCCTGCTTGGAGTGCGTATGCTTTCTCGACACCCTCGAAACCATTTGCAAGGTTTTCAAGTTCAAGGAGGCGCTTAAGATATGCCTCGGCACTTTCTCGTCGAGCACCAGGTCGAGAGCCAGAAATCATATCAGCTGTCTGGACTATCACTGCCTCAAGGGACTCATGGGGACAGTCATCATGATGACTTTTCATGGCACTAATAATGCGCTCATCGGTACCAAAACGGCGAAGCAGTTTCACGCCAATCTCAACATGAGTTCCTTCAAATTCATGATCAAGCGCTTTCCCAATATCATGAACAAGCGCACCCGCCTTTGCGATATATGCATCAGCACCGAGTTCTGTTGCGAGCATGCCTGCAACATGAGCCATTTCTATTGAGTGCTGAAGCACATTTTGTCCATAGCTTGTTCTGTAGTGGAGGCGACCAAGAATAGCGACAACCCGTGGGTCAAGATTAAAAATGCCACACTCGTATACTGCAGCACCTCCTTTTTCTTTGATGGTTTCATGGATTGTCTGTTTTGCTTTTTCAAGTTCCTCCTCAATTCGAGCAGGTTGAATACGCCCGTCTTTGACAAGAGCTTCGAGCGCACTCGTTGCGATAGCTCTGCGTACTGGATCAAAACAAGAAATAACAATATATCCTGGACTCTCATCTATAAGGAGTTCAACACCAGCGACTCGTTCAAAAACTCTAATATTGCGCCCTTCTTTTCCAATGACCTTTCCTTTTACTTCATCGTTTGGGAGTGCAACACTTGAAGTGGTGAGTGCATTTGTAGTAGGTACCGCAAGTCGTTGTATAGCAGTTATGAGAATATTTTTTGCTTTTTCTTCGAGTGTTTCCACTAGTTGGTGTTCGAGTTTTGTCGTGCGAACAAGAAGGTCTTCTTCATATTTTCTTTCAGTATCAATAATGAGTGCGTTTCGTGCATCTTCTTGTGAAAAACCTGAAATTGTTTCGAGTGCTCTTGTTCTTTCACTAAGGAGGGCATCGGCTTGTTTGCTCTGCTCTTGTATTTGCAGGTAGCGCTCCTCAATCGTTTGTGCTCTCGCGTCGAGCTCTTGTTGGCGAGCATCAAGAAGAGATTCTTTTTTGATAAGCCGCTCTTCTGTGGCCCCTATTTTTTCTTGCGCCTCATCAACTATTTTTTGTGCTTGTTCCTTTGCATGCACAAGCCGTTCAGAAACAGAAAGCTCAAGAGAGTTTTTTCGAAGGATAAAGATAACTGCTCGAATACTATAGCCAATAATCCCTCCGGCGAGCAGCATTCCAGAGGCGAGCAATAGTTCGTTCATACTACTTTGCTACCGTCGGTGCTTTGGTAATGATTGAGTCAATGATGCCGTACTTCTTTGCTTCTTCTGCATTCATCCAATAGTTTCGGTCGGCATCTTTTTCAATTTTTGAAATGCTTTGTCCGGTATTTTTTGCGAGCATTTTATATAAAATTTCTCTGTGCTTAACAATTTGTCGCGCTCCAATTTCAATATCAGTTGCTTGCCCTTCAGCACCACCAAGAGGTTGGTGAATCATAACTTCAGCATTTTGTAATACAGAGCGCTTTCCTTTTGCTCCAGAAGAAAGGATCATTGCTCCCATTGAAGCAGCCATACCAAAGCAGATAGTAGAGACATCTGGCTTTATAAAATTCATAGTATCAATAATAGCGAGGCCGTCTTTAATGTAGCCACCTGGGGAATTTATGTAGAGGTAGATATCTTTTTTTGGATCTTCATTAGCAAGAAAAAGTAGTTGTGCAACAACAATATTAGCAGTATTCTCGTCAATTGGTCCTCCAAGGAAGATAATTCGATCTTTTAGTAGTCGCGAATAAATGTCATATGCGCGTTCTCCTTGCGGAGTTTTTTCAATAACAGTTGGTATTAACATGGTGTTTCAAAATTAAAATAAATAATCGGAAGTTCAGAAAGGGAAGCCGTATCTGTATAAGAGTACTATAAGCTACTTCTCCTGAAAAACCAAAAAATTTGACTAAAACAAATACTGTTATATTATTTGGAAAACCATCACCATGATCATTTTTGATGTTGCTGATAAGGGTGCAATCGCACGCCTATGCAATCTTCAAGCAAGTCTTCGTGAAGAAACTTTTTTTGAACAATTTAAAGCGCCTGAAATAAAAAAGGAAGGCTTCAAAATTGTAGAAAGAATAAAAGAAGCCCTCATCCACCGTGTGCACCAGGGCCCTCTGAAGTCTTGCTTTGACTAACTAATGAGCATTTGCAGTTGCAAGTGCTTTTTTATTTTTCTTCTAGTGCGCTCAGCACCTTCTCATTTGTAAGCACCATATCTGCGTACGCTTTTGCTCGGTTTTCATCTGCATCAGGATATATCGCCATCAGCTTCTTTGCTTCTTCCGCAACCTCTTCGTCTGTTGTCTTTATATCCATATCATTTGCAATTGCATTAATAAGCATCTGGAAACGAGCTCGTCTCTCAGCTTCGTCTTTATATTCTGTCTTGAGGTCTTCTCTAGTTTTTTGTACTTGTGTTAAATAAGCATCAAAGGTCATGCCGGCTCGAGCGATGTCTGCCTCTATCTGTGCAAGCGTCTTTTCTTGTTCTGATTCGAGAATGAGTGCTGGTACGGCAAAAGTTGTCTCTTTGATAAGAGCATCCATGATTGCAACTCTTCGTTTATCTTTTTCGGCAAGTGTTTTTTCTTTTTCAATGTTTTCTTTTATTTTTGCCTTTAGTTCATCAAGATTTTTGAAGTCTCCAAAAGATTTTGCGAACTCATCATTTACCTCAGGAAGCTCCTCTGTATGTTCATGCGCGTCATGCTCGCCATGTACATGGCCGTAGGCACGCATTTGTCGCAAGTCTTCAATCACTTTGTTTACTTCAGATTCTTCAGCTGGTGATACGGTACCGAGAGGTATTTCTTTTGCAAGTTTTTTATAGTCAGGAAGTTTGATAGTAGGAAGTACTGCTGTGGTAATAGAAAAGGAAAACTCGTTATCTCGAGCAAGTTTTTTAATAGTAAGCGATGGCCTTCCGATAGCGTCTATATTCTTTTCTTCAAGAAGGAAAGGATAGCACGCTGCTATTGCAAGCTCAGCCATGTCTGAGAGGATGAGCTCATCACCAAGGTGTTTTTTCGCTGTTGCTTCTGGTACAAAACCCTTTCGAAAGCCATCAACTTCAAGGTGTTTTGAGAGGCGAGCAAGTGCGCTTTTCTCATAAGAGACAAAGGTTTCCCAAGGGATTGATCCTGAGATTTCAACCATGCCGTTTTCTAGTTCTTTTGTTTCCACATTTTCTACTCCTTTCATAGTTTTCGGAGTCTAGCATGCAGTGCTTACAAAGCAAAATTTAGAGAGAATCGGAGTAATTTGGTATATCAATAGTCTCGACAAGGGCTTCAAGGCTTGTTGCCGCTTGGGCTGCCTGGTCATTTTCTGACTTTTTTTCAAGAGGCACTTTTTTACTTAGGTAAAAAATAGCAAGTAAAATAATAAAAACAACAAAAAGCGTGAGCGACCAGAGATGTTTTCGATGGTGATACTTCTCCTGTCCCAAGTTTTCCATAGTCTTTATTCTTTATTATCTGTAGCGGCGATGCTATCTTTTATTGCAGAAATGCTTGAAATTAAAGCGTTTTTTGAGTCTTTTAGTGCATCTTCTGCTTTTTTTAGAGGATCCTTGAGTATTTGTTGTGTCTTTTCAGGTTGTTTTTGGTCAATCTTTAGATTTTTTGTTTCTGGAATGGTAATACCGGCAAATTGATCAAGTGCTCCTACTGCGTTTTCAAGAGAGCTTTTTGCGAGAGAGAGATTTTCTGACGACTCTTTCATATCGAGTCCTTTTTTAGTAAGAACTTCAACAATAAGAGCTGTTCTATCGATAACACCCTTTAATTTTGTGATTGTTACTCTAAGGTCTGATTCTATTTTTTGTTTTTTTGCTAAAAGAGGATCTATTTTAACCTCTTGAGCTTCGGTAGGAGAGTCTTTTTGCGGCACGGTCACAGAGGCTCCCGCTACTTCTCCAGCAGCAAAAACAACCCCTTTTATGAGAGAAAAAGCCACTATAAAGCTTAAAAATACATGTTTTTTCATACAACTTTCCTAGTATACATTATTAGAGACGATTGTCAGGTGCCTTGTATTACCGCTCCGTTACATATTTTGTTCTTAGTACAAAAACTTATTCCCACAATAAAATTAGACAAGCATCTTTTATCTTTGTACAATTACTAGTATCTACAAAATAGTTTCGTAGGTAGCATTAAAAATAAAACATCGTTTATTAAAAAAAATATGAATCCAATCCATCAGAACCTAGAGCAAAGTTTCCCGTGGTACAAAAGATGGCACGAAAAGAGAGATTATAAGTCGCTGCACTACATATTGCTTATCATTGCAATTGCAGTTATCGGGGCAATTGTTGCTTCTTCTGATGCGGTAAAAGCAGCTCCAACAACCTACTATGTGAGCACTACTGGTAATGATGCAAACCCAGGAACACAAGCTCAACCTTGGAAAACACTCGCAAAGGCTTGTAATACCGTTACAAATGCCGGCGACACTATCCATATAGCTGCAGGTACTTATGTTGAGCCAGCTGTTCAAGGAACAGCCTGTAATCTAGCTAAGGGCGTAAATATCGAAGGTGAAGGTAAAACCAATACCATTGTTAAGAGTAGTCAAACTGGGACATGGAGTAATTATATGAGTCTGGAATCTCCAAATGGCACTGATGGTAGCCAGAGTATTTCAAACTTTACTCTCGATGGGCAAGCTAATACCTCAGGTAATGCAAGTGGGACATGGATTGGTATCTGGATCACCGGAAGAAGTAATGTCAGCATTCATGATATGAAATTTATGAACTTCTTCACCAATGCAACTATTTTTGCTGGTCATGGTACTACGAATCCAACCACTTGGGCTGGTCCATTTGCAACCGGTAATAGTTTCTATAACAATGATGGAACTAACTGCGCAGGTATCTTTGCTGAATCTGGTTGGAGTGGTTCAGGGTGTCTCTCGATCGGTGCTCAAGATGGTATGGATATTCATCACAACAATCTTGTGACAACAGCAAGACCAATAGAGAGGAATGGCTGGCCTATTAAGTATTGGGATAATGGATTTCTAAAGAATGTTAAGATTCATGACAATACACTAATCAAGTCACCATTCCAAAGTACACAACCGTTTTCTCCTCCAAACTGGGACTTTGCTGTTGAACTTTTCAATGTACAAGGAATGGAGTTTGCAAATAACTATGTTCAAGGATCTGTAGATATTAACTATATCTATAAAGGTACTTATCCATATGGTCTCTGGGCGCATGATAATATTCTTGACCACAATCCTGGCAACTTCTCTCACTTTGAAAGCGGATTTATTTTTGAGTTTAAAGCAGAGAAAGTTATCGTAGAAAACAATATCATCAATAACAAATCTGTTGGTATTTCATTTAACACTCGAACTCCAAGCAATACCGGAGGTTACACATTCCCTTGTGGTGCGGGTGGATGTAGTGCAAACATAGATAATGTTATTCGAAACAATGTGTTTAGTAATATCTACTCATCAGGCGGATCAACCGCTGGTATTGCGGTCATTAGTGAGCAAGGAAATGATCCATATATTAGCAATATGCAAATATATAACAACACATTTGTTGCTAAAGCTGGCCAGCCTGCACTCTTTGGTCTTGATTTTACTTCTCAAAACAATGGAACAGTAAACGGACTCTATATTCGAAACAATATATTCCAAGGGTTCTCAGTTGCTTCTATAGCAAACCAAGCAGCTCAAAGTCAGAGCAATGTGCTGATCACACACAACGATACATGGAACACTACAGCTCCTGCTTTTGCTGGTGGAGGTGTCACCATGAACAACAATCTTGCAGTAAACCCAACATTTGTTTCAGGTACTGACTTCCATCTTCAGGCAACTTCTCCAGTCATTGATAAAGGTATTAATGTTGGACTTCCGTTCCTCGGCGCAGCTCCAGATATGGGCGCATATGAGACAGGAGGAACTCCACCACCACCAGACACAACAGCTCCTATTGTTTCAAGTACAACACCTACCAGTAATGCAACAGGAGTAGGGGTTGGCTCTGATGTTGTTGTTACCTTCAGTGAAGCGCTCAGTGCTGCTTCAGTAAATACAACAACTGCATCTATAGCAGGTGTTAGCTCAGCGGTGTCACTAAATGGTAGTGTTATTACTATCAATCCATCAGCAAACCTTGCTGCAGGCACTACCTACACCGTTACCCTTATGGGTGGAGCAAACGGTATTAAAGATCTTGCAGGTAATGCACTTGTCAACAACTATACATTTAGCTTTACAACAGCAGCTCCTGCAAACCAGCCACCAACAGCAAGTGCTGGACCTGATCAAAGTATTGCACTTCCAACCAGTTCAGTAACACTTTCTGGTTCTGGTACTGATCCAGAAAATGGACCACTTACCTATGTATGGTCAAAAGACTCAGGACAAGGGGTCATTACTAATGGAACAAGTGCTGTTGCAACTGTTTCAGGGTTTACAAGTGCTGGATCATCAGTCTTTAGACTCAGAGTCACTGATAACCAAGGTGCATTTAGCGAAGATACGGTTAGTGTCTTTGTTACCACAGCTCCTGATACAGTAGCGCCAACAGTAACTGTTACAAGTCCTACTGCAGGACAAACGCTCTCTGGTAATAAAGCGCTCACTGTCTCTGCAAGTGACAATGTTGGTGTTGACCATGTCGAATACTATCGAAGTGGTTCAACGCTTCCGCTCGGTTCATCAGCAACTGGACCTTCATACAGTATTACTTGGAATACAACAACAGTTCCAAACGGTGCTTATACTATTACAGCAAAAGCATATGATGCTGCAGGAAATGTCGGTGTCTCTGCTCCAGTTTCTGTGACAGTAAACAATACTGTTTCTTCTGGTCCTGATACAGTAGCGCCAACTGTTTCAGTTACAAGTCCTACTGCAGGACAAACGCTCGCAAGTATGGCAACAATTGCAGCAAATGCAAGTGACAATGTTGGTGTTGTTGTTGTTCGCTTCTATAGAACAGGTAGTACTACTGAAATTGGCTCTGATGCAACAGCACCATGGGCAATTACTTGGGATACCACAACAGTAGCAAACGGTTCATATGGCATAACTGCAAAAGCATATGATGCTGCAGGAAATGTAGGAACATCAAGCGCTATCTCTGTCTCAGTAAACAATGTTGCGACTCCTCCAAGCGGTGCCTTTACGACATGGAACCCTGCTGATAAGGGTGCAAATGTGATTCTTTCAAACAATAACCTTTCACAAGGAGATAATGGGTATGAAGGTATGGTTCGAGCAAAAGCAGGAAAGAGCGCTGGTAAATGGTACTGGGAAATAAAAGTAACTGATCGAGGCGCAAACCAGGATCTTAACTTCTATCCTGGTGTTGCAAAGCTCTCAGCTCCAAAGAATAAGTTCCTTGGGTACAACAAAGATGGGTATGGTTACTGGGCAGCATATGGAGATAAGAGAAATGGAAATATCAAACAGTACGGACCTACCTTTGATGAAGGCGATGTGATTGGTCTAGCGCTTGATATGGATGCAAAGACACTTCGCTTCTATAAGAACTGTACTGATCTTGGTATTGCCTTCTCTGGTCTCTCTGGAACTATCTATCCAGCAGTTGGACAGTTTGGTGGTGATGTGAAAAGCACTGTAAACTTTGGTGCAAGTCCATTCACTTGTCCTGTACCTTCTGGCTTTACCGCAGGAGTTACTCAATAGTAACCAGATAAACAAAACAAAAAACTCCCTAAAGAGGGAGTTTTTTGTTTTTATTTGTTAAATTTTTCTTTGTAGAGTGTAATTGATTTTTCAATTGCATCTTGTGCAGCCTTTTTATCTCTAATACTTTCAATTGTCACTTTGTACTTACCTGGTGTGTCACCTTTTAGGTGTTTGTAAGTCTCAAAAAAGTGCGTGTACTCTTTAAGTGTGTGTTTATTGAGATCGGCAATGTCGTGTATATCTTCAAATCGTTTATCAGACACCGGAACTGCAATAATTTTTGCATCACTTTCTCCTGAATCAACCATATCCATAATAGCGACAGGTCGTACTGCTACCATAATGCCAACATCAAGTGGGTAGGTAGACATAACAAGTACATCAAGTGCATCGCCGTCTTCCCAGAGCGTTTGTGGGGCAAATGCGTAGTTTACCGGGTAAGGATGACCATCGTAGTTTGCTCTATCAAGCGCGATCATACCTGTTGCCTTATCGATTTCATACTTGTTGTGGGAACCCTTTGGAATTTCAATAATGCAATTGAATGATTCTGCTGGTTTCTCTCCTAATGGAACATCGTGCCAAAGATTCATCATATATATTTATTCTGTTATTTCTTCTATTTCTTTCTGTTCTTCAATTGTAGCAGGTTCTTTTTCCTCAGAAACTTCTTTAAGCTCTGAAAGTGGTACAAAAGACTCTTCTTCAGGATCACTTGTTGTTGCGTCTTCTGCAACCGCTTCTAGTTCGGTACCTTTGATATCTATTTTCCAACCAGTAAGCTTTGCTGCAAGACGAACATTTTGACCACCTTTTCCGATTGCAAGAGAAAGTTGGTCTGGTGCAACTTCAATCGTTGCTTTATGCTCTTCTTCATCAAGTACAACTTCAAGTACTTTTGCAGGGGAGAGTGCTTTTCTTACAAACTCTTCAGCATCAGGAGACCATTCAATAATATCGATTTTTTCTCCAGCGAGTTCTCCCATCACTGCGCTTACTCGAACACCTCGTTGTCCAACACATGAGCCTACTGGATCAATATTTGGGTCTTCAGTATAGACTGCTATTTTTGAACGAGCACCTGGCTCTCGGGCGATAGAACGGATTTCGACAACACCACTTGCTATTTCAGGAGATTCTTGTGCAAAAAGTTTTTCCATAAACTTCGGATGTGTTCGAGAGATACGAAGTGAGATACCTCGTGGAGATTCTTCGACATGGTAGAGGTATCCTCGTACTCGTGCGCCTCGAACATATCGCTCACCAGGGATTTGTTCATTTGCTGGGATAACACCAGTAGCACGGTTAAAATCTACATAGACAACACCACGGTCAACTTTTTGAATATGCCCGGAAACAATATCGCCCTCTTTTCCACCAAATTCATCCATAATAGAGCTTCGTTCTGCTTCACGAATTCTTTGAATGATGACTTGCTTTGCTGTTTGTGCAGCAATACGACCAAAGTCATCTTTTGGTTCAAGGTTGAAAATAAGCTCGTCGCCAAGATGTGCATCACTTTTCATAATCTTTGCATCTTCAAGGAGGAGGTGCTTTTCTTCGTTGAACATTTCTCGTTCATCGAGTTCGTTTAGTGGTTCTTCCTCAAATCGAACAAGGCTGTCATCAACAACTGTTTTTACTTGGTCAAATGATACTGTTCCTGCGTCGAGGTCTATATGAGCACGAATAACCTGACCTTTTCGGCCGTACTCTTTTTTGTATGCAGCAGCGAGAGACTGCTCAATAGCATCAATGAGCTTTTCTCGAGCGATTCGGCGCTCACTTTCGAGCTGTTCTATTGCGATTTTTAGGGCTTTTATATCTAACATAGCTATGTAATTTTAGGCTTTTCAAAAAATTTTCCGCCTTTCGGGCGGATTTCGTACACTGAGGATAGTACCGTAAAGACTGTTTTTAGTCAAATTAGGAGGTTTTTGTCACTTTTAGCAATCCACTCTTTCCACAAGGTGTAACAGCTTGATTTTGACAAAAGTGCCTAAAAGGTGTATACTGAGCCCAAAGTACCTATACATAAGGACTTGAAATCTATTTTTCCTCAAACTTAAATTTTTCACCATGAAAAAGATTTTCTCCTTGGGGAAATTAGTTTTCCCCTTATGTTTTGTTGTTTTAATAATATTGTTTACCTCCTGCAAAAAGGACTCCCTGGTAACAACCCCTCCTCCTACTGGCGGTGGCGGTGCAACCGGCGCTGATGCAAGTGTCACCTTCCAAAAGGTGGACAGCGTTTTCCTTGGTGGAGATATGAAATTTTCCTACAGCATCACCAACTGTGACTATGCTAGCTATAACGGCAAGCAGGTTCCAATGAGTGGTGTCATCACTGTTTCGGCAGTAAATACCCCCGAAACGGTTGTTACCCTTAAAGCCAAGGGCACAAATGGTGTAGTGAAGGACTTTTCAAAATCAGGCTATACATACCCTGAGCGGATGGGAATCCTTTGCCAAACAGATCCGGGAAAATACTGGTCTATCGATAGTATTTACAGGACTACCAGCGGCGGTGTTTTTATAAACACTATTCCGCAGGCGGAATGTTGGCAAAAAAGACCTTCTATCTTCAAACCGTATACCGGCTTTGCTGGTGAGTGGATGAAAGATGGCTGGTATGATATTCCTGAGGTATGTTCCTTTGGTACCGGTGGACACAGTTTCTGGGGGTTCAACCAGGACTACACCAAAATGTACTGGGGAAGCCGTGCTTCCGATGGAACACCCTTCTATTACACCATCGAAAGTATGCAACCTCACAGGGTTGCACTCTCTTATCCGTATCTTGTGAACAATGTTCCTGATGGAACTAAGACATGGGTTATCCTCAAATGGTAAACAAACGACTTTATAAGTCCTGCTCCGGCGGGACTTTTTAATTTGGTTTTTTAAAAATGGTATAATTGTCTCTGTACTTATTTGTCAGAACCTATTACACATTATGCATATAAAAAGAATATTACTTTGCGCAAGTTTATTTATATTGCTCTTTTCAAACACTTCGTTTGCACAGAGCCAAGCAACTCAAATGACAGCACCTATTTTGGTTGCTGATACAAACATAAAAGATACAAAGATAGTGAATCAGGTGGGGAATGTGCTCCAAGTCTCGTTTACACTCACCAATGGTACTGGTCCACAGAGCGGTGTTCTCTATGGCGTACGACTTGTCTCAAGAGATAAAGGAGTCGCTACTACTGTTGATGAAAAGATATACGACGAAGTGCTTTCACTTCCTGAAGCTTCATCAATAAAAAAGAGTGTCGTGTATACCGCACCAGAGACACTTTCAGGCACCTATGCAGTCTATGTGATTGCAACAAATAAAGCAGATTTTCCGTTTGGTGTTTCTTTTGCAGGAAATGCAACATTTACGAGAACAGCAAAGGGACTTTCTCTCTCTCCAAACGCTTGTACACTTTCTTCTGACAAAAAAACATATCCACTCTCACAAGCGCCAACCATTTCTCCTCAGGGAGCACTTGAAATCACTTGTACAGTAACAAATCTTGGTAAGGACAGTATTGGAGCACTACCAACTTTTGAAACGAGAGCACAATCAGCATATGGAGCAGTTATCACCACACCTAGTGCAGCGGAAATGCCAATTGTCATAAAAGGAGGAGAGACAAAAAAGGTGACACTTACTGTCCCTAAGATAGAGGAACCGCAGCTCTATAGCACAACGCTTTCTTTTTCTGCAGGAAGTCTTTCATCAAACGAGGTTCGTTTTGGATATCGAGTTTCAGGATCTGCAGCAATGATACTGAACGCATCTCTCGACAAAGACTATTATCTAAAAAATGAAAAAGCTGCAGTAACCGTTCTTTGGTCTAAAGCAGCTGATACTGTTTCGGCTAGTATTCGTATTACTTCTGGTAAGGCTACTTGTGGCTCACTCACACTTACCGAACCTACCCGTGGACGCATACTCGTTGAAATTCCTATCACTCGAAGTTGCTATGATCCAGCAGTTTCGGTAACACTCACTGACGCATCAGGAAAAGTCCTTGACGCAAAGACTTTTGAGGTGGCAACAACCACAGTACAAAAACCTTTCACGAGCAACAAAAGCCTTATAGTTCTCGCACTGGTAGCACTCCTTATCATTGCGCTCGGTATTTTCCTTCAAAAGAAAGGAATTATTGGGAATAAAGCAGTTACAACAACATTTATTCTTGCACTATGCTTCTTTGTTCCTACAGCAAAAGCACATGCCGCTGTGTACTGGGCAGGACAAAATAGTGAGCTTTACACATATGTATCAATCAATCAATCAGTATATGCACCAGCAGACCCTATTGCGCTTGATGGTTTTGTAAAAAATACAAGCGTTGATGCTCTGACTATTAGTTTTGGCGCTGTCACTGTTGGTAATAGTTCAGTAAATCTTTTTGCAACAACAACACTTGTTATTCCCGGAAATAATGCAATAGAGTATGCACTACCTGGAAGAACATTGACCGCTCCTTCTGCTCCTGGCTCATACGCAACAACTTTTTCTGTTGGTGTTGATGAGACAGATGAAATACCAGGAAATACTCCGGTTGTTGGGTATGTTTTTATGATTGGTCCACATGCTCACGGTTCAACCTACATACGAAAAGTTGCATATGTGAGTGCAACTAATAGCCCTATACATCCAGCATTTACAGTGCGAGTGAAGAACTATGGGTCACTTGTGCCATATCTTCATACTTCGGCATCGGTGCCACCGAGCTCTGAGGACCAAATCTTCTCGTTTCCCGCTGGTACTATAGGAGACCCACTTGTCCAGTATGCCTCATGCTCATCAAATTGTGGTATCCCAGTTAGTGGTTTCAACTATGGCGTTGTCTCTTCAGTCTCTCTTGCAGGTATTGTCCCGCTTGTACCAAACGGTTACCATGTTTGTAAATATGATGATGCTCCTGGTCCTGGTATGTACTTCAGTCCAGCAACATATGGAAATATCAATGCAACCTGTCAGCAAAATTATCCAGACGCAATACCAGTGTGGTAATTAGTAAAATAGTAATGACTATCTCTATGAAAAAAATAATAAAAAATCTTTTCCTTACACTTCTACCACTTACCGTTTTCTTCGCTATTGCTCCAAAGGCAGATGCAATTGTGAATTACTATAACCATGATGAGCCTTACATTGTGGATGGTACACCACCTCCAGCAAATACAGTTTCTCTTACAGCAAATCCAACACTTATTACCATCCCAACAAACCCAAATGAAACAACACTTCGTTGGACAATAAGCGGTACCGGAGTAACAGGCTGCAATGCTTCTGCAACAGGTCCGAATCAAACAAACTGGACTGGGTCTGTTTCTGCAAACCAAGGACTTAACCCATCGTTTCTCGTCCAGGGACTTATTGTTGGAACTTATGTGTTTGATATTTCCTGTACGGTGAATGCTGGTCAGCCAATTGGAGATCAGGCGCTTGTTGTTGTGCAACAGGATCCTGCAAACACTGTCAGTGCTTCTCTTCTTGCAAATGGAGCGCCAACAACTACGATTCCACTCGGAGGATCTGCAACGCTAACTTGGACTTCAAATAATGCAGTTTCTTGTAGTAGTACTGATTTTGTAACGGGCGGTGCAGCAAATAACACAAGTCCTGGTGTTTCTGTTTCTCCGCTTGTGACAACACAATACAGTATTACTTGTACTGATAACGGGTCGCCAACTCCTCAAAACGCTACCGCAACAGCGACTGTTATTGTTGACACAAACCCAGACAACCCACTCATTAGTTATTTCAGACCATTTTCTTGTGTCAACGAACAGGCTCGATCTCCACGATTTGCTTGGGCAACTCAAGGAGTAAATGCTTGTACTATTACTCGAACAACAGCGCCACAGGTAAACCAAGATGTCGCGATAAGCTCTCAAGCTGCAGGGGGAACACTCGAGTCTGATGGGCTCTACTACTTCCTCTCATCCCTTCCTGTCGTTGGCTCCTCATCAAACTACAAATTACAGTGTACTGATGGTATCCAGGTTGTAGAGGAGTATGCAGCAGTCAATGTCTGTATGCCAGACTTTGCACTTTCAGCAGTTCCTTCAGTAAAAAGTTTTGTTAATGGTACAAACCCAGGAACAGGAAATCCGGGCAAAATTGCAACCTATACTGTCTCTGTCAGTCCATTTAGTGGCTTTACAAGAGATGTTGCGCTCTCTATTGCGTCTTCTCCAAGTATGCCAGCAAGTACGAGCTTCACCTTTACTCCTGTGACACTGACACAAAGTGGAGGTGTATACAATACAGCAACGCTTGTTGTTGGTATTGATCTTGCTGACTTTCCTCCAACAGCATCAAATATTATTTATAGTCCGATTGTGATAGAAGGTACTGGTGGCGGTATCACCCATACAGTATCAGTTGCTGCAGATGCAACAGGAAAAAAACGACCAATCTATATAGAACGATAAAAAACAAAACGCATCCCTATGGATGCGTTTTGTTTTTTTGTGTCGTACAATACTTGTATGGTTGTTGATGAAACAAAACTACAAAGCCTGCTTCTTGATACGGGTATTATTTCTGTCGACGATATTACTGCATATGAAAAACAGAAAAAAACAAAAGAGATAACACTCTCTGATTTTGTTCTTAGTGGAGGAAAAGTAAAAGAAGCAGAACTTCGAAAACTCCAAGCTTATGTACTCGGCATTCCGTATCTTTCACTTGATAAAGAAAAGATAGACAAAGAAGTATTGCAACTTATTCCTGAAGCAATCGCTCGAAAATACAATGTTGTTGCTTATAAAAAGCGTGGCAATGATCTCGAAATTTGCATGCTCGATATCGATAACCTTCCTGCTATTGATTTCGTAAAAAAGAAGACAGGTCTTCGAATACTCCCGAGACTTACTGATAGTGACTCTATCAAGAGTGTGCTTGTACAGTACAAAGAATCTCTACAGGCAGAGTTTGATTCTATTATCCAAAAAGAAATAGGGAGTATTCAAAAAGTTGATGAAAAGGATGATCAAACCAGTGAAAAAGATTTGAAGCAGATGGCAGAAGATCTGCCGGTAGTGAAGATTGTCGACAGTCTTATTTCGCATGCGATCCTTCAGGGGACATCTGATATTCATATTGAGCCTGGTGAAGATACTTTGTTTATTCGTTATCGTATTGACGGTATTCTTCATGATGCAATGACACTTCCAAAGGACGCTGCTCCTGCAGTAACCGCTCGTATTAAGGTGCTTTCAAACTTGAAGCTTGATGAGAAGAGACTTCCACAAGACGGTCGGTTTAAAATGATTCTTGATGATACACCTGTTTCATTTCGTGTCTCAACACTTCCAACTTACTTTGGTGAAAAGACCGTTATCCGTATTTTGAAAGAATCTTCACATGGATTTACCCTTGAAGGACTTGGTTTTCATGGAGAAAGCTTAGAGCGAATTCACGAGGGGATGCGTCAGCACTCAGGTATTGTGCTTGCTTCTGGCCCAACAGGTTCAGGGAAGACAACAACACTCTATACCATGCTTGATATTTTAAATACCCCAGAGGTCAATATTTCAACAGTAGAAGACCCTATTGAGTATCAGATGCCTCGTATCAATCAAACACAAGTGAAGAGCGAAATCGGCATGACTTTTGCAAACGGGCTTCGAGCGCTCCTGCGACAAGACCCAAACATTATCATGGTGGGAGAGATCCGAGATGGAGAGACGGCCTCTCTTGCAGTGAATGCTGCCCTTACTGGACACCTCGTGCTTTCAACTATTCACACGAACTCCGCAGCTGGAGCAATTCCTCGACTTATTGATATGGGAGTAGAGCCTTTTCTTATTGTTTCAACGGCAAAAGTAATTATTGCTCAGCGACTTGTTCGAAGGCTTACAAACATAAAAGAACAATATTTCCTTTCTGATGCAGAACTTGAAGCTCTCGGAAAGGTGGTTGACCTTGAACACACAAGAGGGTTTCTCGAAGCAGAGAAGCTTATAAAGCCAAAAACTCCATGGAAAGAGATTCCATTCTTCCGACCTAAGAAAAACGAAGAATCTGAAGACGGGTATAAAGGGCGGGTTGGTATTCATGAAGCGCTTAAGGTAAGTCCTGCAATTAAGGAAATCATTCTTCGCGGAGGTTCTGCTGATGAAGTAGAAGCGCAAGCAAAGAAAGAAGGGATGATGACAATGATCGAAGATGGTATTTTTCAAGCAGTGCAAGGTAAGACAACAATCGACGAAGTGCTGCGTGTGGTTTCAGAGTAGTTTATTTTTATAAAAAAGAGTAAAAAGTTTGGTACACTTAGTGGAGTATGAAGTTTTCTTATAAAGCTCGAGGAAGTAGTGGAGAGATGACCGAAGGGGTTGTCGAGGCTCGTGATCGAGTTGAAGCGATTAACACTATTCGAAACTCTGGTGCCGTACCACTATTTGTGAATCAAAAAGTGGGAGGGTTTGATCTCTCAAAGATTTCCTTTGGTTCAGGAAAGGTGAAACTTTCTGAAAAAATTCTCTTCACCAAAAACCTCTCAGGGATGCTCAAGGCAGGACTCTCACTCTCTCGAGCGCTCGAAGTACTTTCTCGTCAAACAAATAATAAGTTTCTGAAGAAAATTATTGAAACACTTTCTGATACGATTGATAAAGGAGGAACTTTTTCTGATGGACTTGCAAAATACCCAAAAGTGTTTCCACCACTTTTTGTTTCTATGGTGAAAGCAGGAGAGGAGTCTGGAGGGCTTCCTGCGGCGCTTACCGAAATTGGGATAAATCTTGAAAAGAGTTATGCACTCAATCGCAAGATAAAGAGTGCGATGATGTATCCAGCTATCATTATGTGCGCTATTGTACTTATTGGTATTTTGATGTTTATCTATGTCGTCCCAACGCTGACTAAAACATTTAAAGAGCTTGGGACAACGCTTCCTGGATCAACTCGTTTTGTCATAGGACTTAGTGATTTTATTTCAAACCACACAATACTACTTTTTCTTTCCTTGTTTGGTATTGTTGGACTTTTTATGCTTCTCACAAAGCTTCCTGTTACGAAGCGAGGCATTGACTATCTTGTGGTAAGACTTCCCGTGATTGGAGCTATTGTCAAAGAAGTAAATGCTGCTCGGACAACACGAACACTTTCTTCACTGCTTGGCTCAGGAGTAAGTATTGGTCGAGCGATTTCAATTACAAAGGAAGTGCTCCAAAATGTTCACTATAAAAAGGTTATGGAAGAAGTTGAGTCTGTTGTTGAAAAAGGCGCACCGATGTCGAGTGTGTTTAAAGCACAAACAAAACTTTATCCGGTGATGGTTGGAGAAATGGTGGAGGTTGGTGAAGAAACAGGAAAGCTCGGGAGTATGCTCATGGATATTGCAACTTTTTATGAAGGAGAAGTTGATGCAAAAACAAAAGACCTTTCGACAATTATTGAACCAGTGCTCATGATATTTATTGGAGGTGCGGTTGGTTTTTTTGCGGTTTCGATGCTCTCTCCAATGTACTCTATAATGGATTCTATCAAGTAGTCATGGCTACCCCACGAAACAAGGGAACGACGCTCGTTGAAACTCTTATTGCTGCAGCAGTATTTATCATCTTTTCTCTTGCGGTGTATCAGCTCTATGCAAAAGTAGTTGAACTCTCAAATAAAATTCGTTTCAAAACACTTGCGACACAGATAGCAAGTGAGCAAATCGAATTTGTGAGAAACCTTCAGTATGTTGATGTTGGAACTGTTTCAGGTATCCCTTCTGGTGTTGTTCCACAAACAAAAACAGTTTCTAGAAACAACGCAAGCTTTCTCGTGACGACAACTATTCGAAACATTGATCTTCCTGCAGATGGGACGCTTGGTGGTACGCCAAACGATCTTTCTCCTGCAGACAATAAGCTTGTTGTTGTGCAAGTTGATTGTTCCAGCTGTAAAAACCCTGTCTCTGTCGAATACTCGACAACGGTTGCTCCAAAAAGTCTTGAAACAGAAAATGGTAATGGTGCAATGGTTATTAAGGTCATCGATGCATCAGGACTTCCCGTACCAGATGCTACCGTGCTCGTACAAAACAGCGCAGTCAGCCCTGCGGTAAATTTTAGTGACTCTACTGATAGCTCAGGAGTACTCACTGTTGTTGATGCTCCGCCATCAACAGAGAATTACCACATTACTGTTTCTAAAACTGGTTACTCGTCGGAACAAACATATACTCCTGGTACTGTGGGAAACCCAAACCCTCTAAAACCACATATTACTGTTGCTGCAAATACTGTTAGTCAGGCAACCTTTTCAATAGATCAAACAAGTACACTTGTTCTTAAGGGACAGTCTGCGCAGTGTGCCCTTATAACAGGTGTTTCTGGTTCTCTTGTTGGAGCAAAACTTATTGGTACAAGCCCTTCTGTTATTAAAACAACAATACCATTTACACTCTCAAGTAGTTCTAATACGATAAGCGGGGTTGAGTGGGACACCTATTCACTTTCTATTAATGGTTCCTCGTACAATGTCGCGGGAACAAATCCTATTTTCCCACTCTCTGTTATTCCTGGATCAAGCCAACAAGTTTCTCTTCTTTTGAAGCCGGCAGCAAATAATCGACTCGTTGTTGCTGTTGTCGACGCAGCAGGGCTTCCTGTTGCTGATGCAACCGTTGATGTTAGTGGTCCTTCCGGATCTTTTAGCAACCAAACAAGCGTTGGTTCTCTTTCACAGACCGACTGGGCTGGAGGAGCAGGGCAAGCAACGTACATTGATCAAACAAAATTTTCAAGCACTGATGGCGGTATAGATTACAGTGGAACTCCAGGACAACTTAAACTTACAAATGTCGGTACCTATGTTTCTTCAGGAGAACTTATCTCTTCAACAATTGATTTTGGTGCACCGTCACTTTTCCAACAACTTACTTGGACACCATCAACACAACCAAGTGGTATTGGCGCAACACCTGTTCGGTTCCAGATTGCAACAAATACTGATAATACAACTTGGAATTTTCTTGGGCCTGATGGAACAACTGGTACCTATTACACAAATCCGATAAGTGATATTGCAACTATTCACGATAATGATCAGTACCTTCGTTATAAGGTTTTACTTTCGACAACTGACACAACAAAAACACCAAGTCTTAGTGATATTGCTTTTACCTATACCTCAGGGTGTCTTCCTCCAGGACAGACTGATTTCCCGAGTCTTTCCTCTGGATCATATACAGTAACTGTTTCAAAGGCTGGCTATACGACTACTGCAAAAACAATTACAATATCTAGTAATACCTATGAAACAATCACACTTAATCAGTAGAGGATACACCGCAATGGAAATACTTGTTGTCATTGCGCTTGCTTCTGCTATAGGGATGGTTATTTCAAAGTTTGGAAGAGATGTTTTTTCTTTTAATCGCTACTTTAGTAATAGTCTCTCAACGAGCGATAGTGCTCAAAAGCTTTTGCGTCCAATGACCGCTGAGATCCGTTCAGCAAGCCCTTCAAACAATGGCGCCTATCCGATTGATAGCATTGGAGATTATAAATTTTCTTTTTATAGTGATATTGATAATGATGGGCTTAAAGAACTTGTCACCTATACGCTCTCTGGGACAACACTCAATAAAGAGACAACCAAGCCGACTGGAAGTCCATTGGTCTACAATAGTGCGAACAAGGTAACAAAAGTATTTATGACCGGCGTGAGGAATCAATCAGACGGTATCCCTATTTTTACTTATTACAGTAGTGCCTACACCGGAGGCGCTGGAGGCGTCATTTCTTCATCGAGCGGTTCGATTAGTGATATTCGGCTTGTTGGAGTTAAAATAAGAATTGATCCTGATGTAAATCAATCACCAACAACAATAGAGGTAAGCACGCAAGTTGCTATTCGAAATCTAAAAATTCAACAGTAGTATGATTTTTTCTAACAAAAAGAATAAGGGTTTTCTTCTCATCGGTGTTTTGGTCTTTGCTGCTATTAGTGTTGCAACCGTCATGGCTTTCGTTTCTTGGGGAGCAACGAGTGCAAAACTTTCTCGAAGAGTACAAAGTAGAGAAATATCACTACAAATTGCCGAAGCAGGTATTGAGTATGCACGGTGGTATCTTGCTCACTATCAAAACGGTTATACACTCGGAAACGCTGGTGCTGGTCCTTACACTTATCCTTTTAACGATAAAGACGGTAATCAAATTGGTACATATACACTTTCCGTTACCCCTCCTGCAACCGGTTCCACGCTTGTTAAAATTAAATCAACAGGAGCAACACTTGCTGACCCTTCGGCAACAAGAAGTATCAATGTGCACCTTGCAATACCATCACTTGCAAAATACTCATTACTTGGAAATTCTGATATGCGTTTCGGTGAGGGGACTGTCATTTATGGACCACTTCATTCAAACGGAGGTGTTCGGTTTGATGGTGTTGCGTGGAATAAAGTTAGTAGTGCAAAAAGTTCTTACGACGATCCTGACCATAGTGGCAATGTTGAATTTGGTGTTCATACACATGTAACTGCAGGCTCTGGTGTTGTAAATAATTCATTTCGAGCTGCAGAGGCGCCTCCATCAGGCGTACCAAATAGAACAGATGTGTTTAAGGCAGGCAGAGAGTTCCCAGTGCCGGCAGTAGACTTTGCTGGTATTACGAACGATCTTGCCACTATCAAAAGTCAAGCAATTGCGAGTGGAAGATATTTTGCGGCATCAGGATATCAAGGATATCAGATTGTTCTTAAGACAAATGATACTTTTGACCTCTATCGAGTGACAAGTCTTACCGCAGCACCAAACGGTTGTACCGATGTTAATAATGAAAGTGGATGGGGGACCTGGAGCATTGGCGCAAAAACATTTTTAGCAAACTATACAATTCCAGCAAACGGACTTATTTTTGTTGAAGATCATGTCTGGGTAGAAGGGCAAATTAATACTGCTCGAGTTACTATTGCCGCTGCACGCTTTCCTGATAACGCATCAACAAGAAAAAATATCATTGTAAACAACAATCTTCGTTACACAAACTATGATGGCAGCGATGTTATTGCGCTCATTGCACAGAATAATATTAATGTAGGACTTTTTTCTGCTGATAATCTTTTTATTGATGGTGCACTCATTGCTCAGAATGGTCGTATTGGAAGGCATTATTATGACCCTCCAACAAACGGCGCTGGAACAAATGTGTGTGGAACAAATGTGTATAGAAATAGTATTACACTTTTTGGTATGCTTGGAACCAATCAGCGATATGGATTTGCTTATACTGACGGCACAGGATACGACACAAGGACAATCACTTATGATACAAACCTCCTCTATGCCCCACCGCCAAACTTTCCTCTTGCTTCAGACAAATATCAGATTATTCTCTGGGAAGAGCTTGAAAACTAAGGTTTTTTTCATGTGCTATACTCAGCTCTATGGTATTACTCGTTGGTAATTGGAAAATGGCTCCAGAGAAAGCAAAAGACGCTCTCTCTCTTGCAAAGAAAGTACAAGTACTTGCTCGGACACATAAAAAAAATATAAAAATGGTTATTTGTGTTCCTGGAGTGCATCTCTCAGCACTTTCAAAGGTAGTAAAGGCGCCGCTTTCGATCGGAGGGCAAGGCATTTCTCCAAGTAATGAAATAGCACAGACGGGTAGGGAAAGTGCTGGCATGATTGCTTCATATGGCGCTTCATACTGTATTGTCGGTCACTCAGAAAGCCGAGCACGAGGGGAGAGTGATACCGATGTTGCACATGCCATCCAGCTTCTTTTGCAAAAAAAGGTAACTCCCATCGTTTGTATTGGTGAAAAGGAACGCGATGCGCATGGATGGTATTTGAGTAATGTAAAGAGCCAAGTAGAGGCAGTGATTGGCGCACTTCCAAAACAATTACTCAAGAAGCTTGTTTTTGCTTATGAACCGGTTTGGGCTATCGGGAAAGATGCACTCCGAGAAGCAACAGCGGTTGAGTGTCGAGAGATGATTATCTTTATTAGGAAAATTATTGCTGATGCTTCTGATGAAAAGGTAGCAAAGGCGGTGCCTATTCTCTACGGGGGATCTGTTGATGAGAACAACGGTGCTTCATTTATTGACCAAGGAGAAGCAGATGGACTTCTTCCAGGAAGGCTCAGCCTCGACCCAAAGCGCTTTGCACTTCTTGCAAAGACACTCAGCTTTATTGCGTAGCTATGAAGACACTGAAAGATATTACAAAGGCAAAAAAAGGACAGCGAGCAGTTGTACGAGTAGACTACAATGTGCCTTTAAAAGGCAGTACGATTCTCGACACTCGTCGAGTTGACGCCTCTTTTGAAACAATCAAAACATTACAAAAAAAAGGATTTCAAGTGCTTCTCCTTGCACACCTTGGAGATGGAGGAGGTAGTCTTAAACCTGTTGCGGCCTACCTTTCAAAATTCTTCTCGGTTAAATTTATAGCAAAGCCAATCTTTACCGGAGAGACAAAAGAGGCGCTCTTCAAAGAGCTCGAAGCTGTTAGTTCTGTAGAAACTGTTATTCTTTTTGAAAATATTCGACAGTACCCCGAAGAAGAAAAAAATACTGCTTCATTTGCAAAGACGCTTGCAACTTGTGGAAATATTTTCGTAAATGATGCTTTTTCGGTGAGTCATCGAAAGCATGCTTCCGTGGTCGGCATTGCAAAGCACCTCCCTTCCTATGCAGGAGCGCAACTCCAAAAAGAAGTGCAGGAGCTTTCGAAACTTTTTTCTATAAAAAAACACCCGTTTCTGTTTATGCTTGGTGGTGCAAAGTTTGAAACAAAGATACCACTCATTGAGCGTTTTCTTGATAGTGCAGATCAGCTCATTATCTCTGGCGCTATTCTAAACTCTTTTTATAAGGTTGCTGGCTTTGAGGTCGGCGCCTCTGTATATGACGCTGGTTTTGATAAAAAAATAAAGCATATGCTCTCTTCACCAAAACTGCTTCTCCCAACCGATGTTGTTGTTCTTCGTGGAACGAAACGGATTGAATGTGCGATTGATGTTGTTGAAAAGAGTGACAAGATTGTTGATATTGGCTCAGCAAGTGTTGCGCTTATTACAAAAAAAATAGCAAAGGCAAAAATCATTGTGTGGAATGGTCCAACAGGTTGGTACGAAGGGGGATTTGTTGGGGCAACCGTTGCGCTTGCACAAGCAATTAAAAACTCAAAAGCGTTTTCAATCATCGGTGGAGGAGATACTGGTGCTGTTGTAGAAAAAGTAATAGGAAGGTCAAAAAAACTTTTTGTTTCAACCGGTGGAGGAGCAACACTTGAGTTCCTTGCAAAAGGAACCCTTCCTGGTATAGAATCCCTCTAACGGATTGTTCCTGGAAAACCAAGATCCAATAACTGCCGATAAATCCTTTGCTGAGGGCCCCTCGCTTACCGGGGGTTCTCTTATTTAGAAAATAGTAGGGTTTCAGAGTAAAAAAGGGTTCTGCATGGGCAG
>CAYOYW010000008.1:0-35841 GCA_964408305.1 uncultured Candidatus Saccharibacteria bacterium | reverse complement strand
TTTTGGCGAAGCTTTTCATGTACCTTTGCTTCAATCTGTCTGATTCGTTCTCGAGTCACGCCAAACTCTTTCCCTACTTCTTCAAGGGTGTGTTGTACTCCATCGATAAGTCCATAACGCATCTCAAGGATGCGGCGCTCTTTTGGAGAAAGTTCTGAAAGCACTGCACCCATTTGCTCTTTGAGCATATTGCGAGTTGCTTCTTGATCAGGACGAAGTAATTTATCATCCGGAATAAACTCACCAAAAGTAGACTTGTCTTCATCATCTCCAATAGGCTGCTCCAATGAGCGAGTTTCTTGATTGATTTGTTCAATGACATGGACTTTTTCAACCTCAATCCCCATTTCGTTTGCAATCTCTTCTGCAAGTGGGTCTCGGCCCAAATCTTGCGCAAGCCTTCGAACTACCTGCTTATATTTTGAAATAGTTTCAACCATGTGTACGGGGATACGGATAGTGCGGCTCTGATCAGCAAGCGCACGAGTAATTGATTGACGAATCCACCATGTTGCATAAGTAGAGAATTTATATCCCTTTGTCCAGTCAAACTTTTCTACCGCTTTAAAGAGTCCAATATTTCCCTCTTGAATAAGATCAAGCAGTGTCAGGTCCGCCGTACGGTTTGCATATTTCTTTGCAATCGATACGACAAGACGAAGGTTCGCCCGAGCAAGAAGATTTTTAGCCTCCATATCTCCTGCTGCAATTCTTCGAGCAAGATCTTTTTCTTGTGCAGCATTAATAAGTGCATATTGACCAATATCTTTAAGATACATCTGTACAGAAGAAAAAGAGTGGCTATCTTTTACATACTTTGAAAGGTCTTCGCTATGATCAATATCGAGAAGATTTCCACCCTCAAGCACATCAATACCAGCAACGCTAAATTTTTCATATATTTCATCAAGGAAAGAAATATTGCTCTCAATGTCTGGGAACATTTTAAGGATTTCATCATAGGTAATGAACCCTCGTTTCTTTCCCTTCACGAGAAGCTCTTGTGCTTTTGCTTCCATAAGCTCAAGCTTTTTTGCATTATTGACCTCTCTTCGAGGCGCTGCTCCTGGATGGCGAATAGTAATTGGCTTTGGTTTTGTTTTTTGAGTTTGCTTTGTTGCTTTTTTTTGAACAACCTTCTTTACTACTTTTTTTACCTTTTTAGGAAGTACTTTTTTAGTATTTTTTTTCTTTGGCGTAGGCTTTTTCTTTCCTAGAGCCTTCTTCGATGAGGATTTTTTTCCTCCTGCTGGGAGGGGTTTCTTTTTTACAATCTTCTTTTGTGTGTTCTTCTTTTTTTTGTTTGGCATACTTTTTTGTTCTTAGGGTCAATCATTCACAAAAAACCTCTCTTTGTCAAGCGCTTTCACGCTTGAGTTTAAAGTTATGGATTTCTTTGAGAATTGTTGTAATACGGATTACTTCTGCTTCGTTACCATCCTTTTCTGCTTCTCTAAGGAGTTGCGCATAGCTACTATAAGCACTTTTTTGAAATGTTTCAATGACACGATCAATGAGCTCTTGTGCAATTTTTTCTCTATCAGTTTCTGAAATATTTTTATACTCATCTTTTATTATAAAAGAGAGTGTATCGAGACGCTTTGTATCAATTGCTGGTGCAGAAAAAACATAATCTCCAAAAGCTACCGTAGTAAGAGTCGCAAAGGAGGCTTGTATATGTTCTGAGGGGAATTCACGGAGCAAAACAACAAGTCGTTCATACGGTGATATTTCTTCGGAAGCACGCTGTGAAATAGTTGCTAGTTCTTTTCCTTGAGTAAGTTTTGAGAGCTCATCAGCAATAGCTTGTGGTGAAAGACCTGTCTCTCCTGCTATCTGATTGATATAAAGATTTTTTTCCATTGAAGAAGAGACTCGTGCGAGAAATGGAAAGATTTTTTCTTTAATTGTTTTTACAAAGAGGTGTGGCGAGTACTGCGCTTTTCGAACAAGAATGAGGTGGTGCTCAATAAAATGCCTACTCTCCTTAAGAAGTGCTTTCCACGCATCAGGCCCTTTCTCTCGTATAAAATCAGCAGGATCAATGCCTTTTGGAAGTGAAACAACCTTTGGGTTCATCCCCAGAGAGAGCGCAACAAGCGCTGCTCTATCCATAGCTTTTTGCCCTGCCTCGTCTCCATCAAACGCAAGAAAGAGGTTTGTCGAAAGTCGCGCAAGAGAAGCAAGATTTGAGAAATCATCGTTTGCAGCTTCTTCTGAGACAGCAGTTCCTGAAGAGGCAACAGTATTTCGAAAGCCTGCTTGGTGAGAAATAACAAGATCCATTTGACCTTCAACAAGAATGGCAAAGTTATGCTTTCTAATATGAAACTTTGCTTTATCAAAGCCAAACAGTACTTTTGATTTCTTAAAAATTTCTGTCTCAGGACTATTTATATACTTTGCGACAGTTTTATCTTCAGGAAAAACTCGCCCAGAAAAACCTATGACTCGACCACTCGAATCAGAAAGTGGAAACATGATTCGCTTTCGAAAACGGTCATATATTTTTCCATCATTGTTTTTCGTAAGAAGCCCTGCACGAAGCGCATTCTTTTTTTCTCCATCGTCAGCACAAGCACTTTCAATAAACCTCCACTCATCAGGAGCATATCCTATACGAAATGCTTCAATTGTTTCTTTCAAAAGCCCTCGTTTTGTAAGATAGGCTTCTGCTTCTTTGTTCTCTTGGAGCGCGCCTTGATACTGTAGCGTTGCCTTTTCGAGAACACGATAAAGCCCATCAGTATCACTTTGAGTACCCTGCTGATATTCAGAGAGAGAAACACCCGCTCGCTCAGCGAGAAGCTTAAGCGCTCCACTTTTATCAAGTCCCTCAAATTGCTCTACAAATGAAAAGATGTCTCCTTTTGCTCCACAGCCAAAACAGTAATACAGTCCTCGGTCCGGAGAAATATAAAACGAAGCAGTC
Source organism: uncultured Candidatus Saccharibacteria bacterium (assembly GCA_964408305.1). Lineage (GTDB taxonomy): Bacteria > Patescibacteriota > Minisyncoccia > Phycocordibacterales > UBA9973 > UBA4124. Next base: position 32,909 of record CAYOYW010000008.1, on the reverse strand, counting down.
CGTTCATTATGGAACGGACACTTCGCCTTGTATTGAGCTCCTGATTGGGTAACAGTAATGTAAGAAGACAGTACTTCAGTAATAGGCAATCGATCTTTTATAGTCTCGAATACCGTTTTCATGGGTATTACTCTTCGTAGTTTTTAATGTCGTTTACCTTTAGCACACTTCTTTCACTAAAGCCTGTTCCTGCTGGAATAAGTCTTCCGACAGTTACATTTTCTTTGAGACCTCGAAGGGTATCAACACCCCCTTTAATTGCATTTGTAATAAGAACACGGTTTGTATTTTGGAATGAGGCTGCAGAAATCCAACTCTTTGCATAGAGCGCTGTTTGGGTGATACCGAGAATAATAAGCTCCGCTTTTGCTTCTGTAAGACCCATCTCTCTCATACGAGCATTCTCTTCGATAAGCTCTGTTGCCTCAACAATATCTCCGATAGAAAATGCACTTTCTCCTGCATCTTTTATTTTTCTTCGAGAGAACATTTGTCGAACAATGATTTCAAGATGTTTTCGAGCAATTGACGCGCCTTGGAGTTCGTACACTTTTGAAATTTCTCGAATAATGTAATCCTCTGCCATTTCTCGGCCTCCTGATTCATATACCTCTTCAATATTTGCAGATCCGTCAGTAAGGAGCTCTCCTGCAACAACTTCCTGTCCTACTTTTACAATAGGTACACGACGAGGGTTAACTATGTAATCAACACTTCCCTTCTTTGCTCCTTCATTTGAGAGTACTGTAATTATTTTTTCAAGACCTTCTTGTTTAATCTCTGAAACAGTACCGGCATATTTATTTACCACTGCAGGGTTTTTAATTGTTCTGCACTCAAATATTTCTTCAACTCGTGGGAGACCAGCGGTAATATCAACTCCAGCAACTCCACCAGCGTGGAAGGTTCGTAGTGTTAGCTGAGTACCAGGCTCTCCGATTGCTTGAGCTGCCACGATACCAACTGCTTCACCTTTTTCAACCATATGTCCTCGTCCAAGATCAAGTCCATAACATGCTCGACAAATACCGTACACTGTTTTACAGGTCATTGGTGTTCTGACAAAGACTTCAGTAATACCTTTTTGTTCAATAAGCGCAGCATCATCTTTTGATACGAGATGTCCTTTCTTAAAGAGCACAGTACCATCAGAAAGCGCTACTTCTTTTGCAAGAATTCTTCCTCTAATAGTTTTCGCAAGTGGAATTTCGAGACCAGAGATAACTTCTTTTGTAATTCGCTTTGAGAGTTTTGTTCCACAGTCATTTTCGGTAATGATGACATCTTGAGCCACATCAACAAGACGACGGGTAAGGTATCCTGCACGAGCGGTGTTAAGCGCTGTGTCAGCGAGACCCTTTCGAGATCCGTGTGTTGTAATAAAGTATTCAATCGGAGAGAGACCTTCCTTGTATGAAGGGATGATTGGGAAGTCGATAGTTCGTCCCGTGGTGTTCTGGATAAGCCCTTTCATTCCGGCCATCTGCGTTACATTACTCATACTTCCTCGCGCTCCTGAGGTAATCATGTCATAGACAGAGCTGTGCTTTTCGACAGTAGAAGCAAGTGCTTTTTCAATTTCGCTCTTTGCCTTGTTCCATACCTCAATAACTTTTTGGAATCGCTCTTCTTCAGAAAGTAACCCTTCTTCAAACTGACTTTGGATTGCTTCTTCCATTTTCTTGTGCGCAGCAATAATGCTTGCTTTTTCTTTTGGAACAATCACATTATCGATACCCCAAGTAACACCTGAACGGGTTGCATATTTGTATCCAAAGTTCTTGATACGATCAAGCACTGGAGCAACAGCATGTACTCCAAAGTCAGTAATAAGATTGTCGACAATACCAATGATTTTCTTTGAAGTTACCTCATCGTTAATATAAGCAAATTCTGCAGGGAGAATTGCATTAAAGAGGAGTCGTCCTACGGTTGTTTCAAACGGCTTTCCAGCAAACTGTGCATACTTTTGGTTATCTGTTCCGAGCACAAATATCTTTGCTCGATATGAAACAACACCAAGATCATATGACATGATAGCTTCATTTGGACTTGCAAAATACATTCCTTCCCCTTTTTCTCCTTCAACAATAGAGGTCATCCAATAACAACCAAGAACGATATCAAGCATTTTTGATGAGACAATTGGGTCACCGTTTTGTGGCTTCAAAAGGTTTTTGTCAGCAGAGACAAGTTCTCTCGCTTCCTTTTGTGCACTATCAGAGAGTGGAAGATATACTCCCATTTGGTCTCCGTCGAAGTCAGCGTTAAACGCAGGACAAACGAGTGGGTGTACTTGGATAGCATTTCCTTCAATCAAGACTGGCATAAATGCTTGAATACCAAGACGGTGAAGTGTCGGCGCACGGTTGAGCATGACGAACTTTCCTTGAATTACTTCTTCAAGAATTGCCCATACTTCTGGAATACCATCTTCGATAAGCTTGTTTGCACCACGAATATTGAATGCAAGTTCTCGAGCAATTATCTTTGAAATAACAAATGGTTTGAAAAGTTCAAGTGCCATGTGTTTTGGAAGACCACATTGGTTAAGACGAAGGTTTGGACCAACAACAATCACACTTCGGCCAGAGTAGTCTACTCGCTTACCAAGCAAATTCTGTCGGAAGAGACCTTGTTTACTCTTTAGGTTATCAGAGAGCGATTTGAGGGCTCGTCGTTGCGCCTGGCTCATTGCAGCACCATCTCCTCCTGCTGCAGAGTTATCGATGAGCGCATCAACGGCTTCTTGGAGAATTCTTTTTTCATTTCGCAAAATAACATCTGGAGCACCAATTTCTTTAAGCTTTCGAAGACGATTATTTCGATTGATCACTCGACGATAGAGATCATTGATATCAGAAGTTGCATGGCGACCTCCTTCAAGCGCAACCATCGGACGAAGTGCTGGAGGAATCACTGGAATACGGGTAAGGAACATCCATTCAGGACGAATGTTTGCATAGAGCATGCCGCGAATAAGAGAGAGTCTCTTGTTGAGCTTTTCTCGCTCTGCTGCCCCTGCTTTCTCAAGCGCTTTTTCAGTTTTTTCCTTGAGTGTCTCGAGATTTATTTCTTTAAAGAGTTGGTGCACAGACTCAGCCCCAATACCTGCTTCAAATGCAGATCCGTATTTGAGTGAGTAATGGTGGTACGCGATTTCATTTAACACCTTTCCTGGTCTTATTTCTGCAATTTCTTTCTTTGTATTTGCAAGAAGTGTTTTTAGTTTCTCTTTTGTTTCTTCATCAGCAGCATTTTTGAGCTTGTTTTTAAATTCAGCATCAAGATCGTTGATGATTCTTTCTTTTTCTGCCTCGTGTACAGATACAATAATGTATCCTGCGAAATAAATAACTTTTTCAAGATCAGCAAGTGAGATACCAAGGAGAATACTCATTCGAGATGGTACACCACGAAGGAACCAAATGTGCGCAACTGGTGAAGAAAGGTCAATATGTCCCATTCGTTCTCGACGAACAATTGACTGGCAGACTTCAACGCCACACTTCTCACAGATAATACCTGCATAACGAATGCGCTTATACTTTCCACAGTAACATTCATAATCTTTTTCGGGACCGAAGATGCGTTCATCAAAAAGACCTCCCCGTTCACTTCTCCCTGTTCGGTAATTAATTGTTTCTGGCTTGGTAACTTCTCCGTATGACCACTCAAGAATCTTTTCAGGACTTGCGAGCTTGAGAACGATTGTATCGAAATTTGTTGTATCTAGTGTTTTCATATGTGTCTCTTTAATTACTTATGCGTTTACTTCTTCGTTTTCTGCTTCGACCACTTTTCCTCCTTGGAGATCAACATCAAGTGCAAGACCTCGCAAGTAGTTCAGCATAACCGAAAATGATGCTGGAGCGTTCGGATCCTTAATCTCCTCTCCTTTAATAATAGAGTCAAAGGTTGCTGCTCGACCGCGGATATCATCTGATTTAATCGTGAGCATTTCTCGCAAAATGTGCGATGCGCCATATCCTTCAAGTGCCCAGACCTCCATTTCTCCAAATCGTTGTCCTCCTGATTGTGCCTTTCCCCCAAGCGGCTGTTGAGTAATGAGTGAGTATGGACCAATAGAACGCATGTGAATCTTATCCTCCACCATGTGGTGCAGTTTCAAAATATACATGTAGCCGACAGCAATATCTTGCTCAAATTTTTCTCCGGTTCGCCCATCATAAAGCGGTACCTTACCAGATTCTGGGAATCCTGCTTCTTTGAGCTCTGCTTTAATTTCAGCATCGGTTGCACCACAAAACGGTGGAACAACAGCCTGGTACCCGAGCTCATGTGCAGCTAAACCAAGATGAAGCTCAAGAATTTGTCCAAGGTTCATACGAGAAGGCACACCAAGTGGAGTGAGTACCACATCAACTGGTGTTCCATCTTCCATGTATGGCATATCTTCTTCTGGAAGGACAACAGAAATAACACCTTTGTTTCCATGTCGTCCTGCGAGTTTGTCTCCAACAGAAATGTTTCGAAGCTGTGCAACTTCAATAACAATCTTTTTGATCACTCCTGACTCAAGATTGTGTCCTTCTTCTCGAGAAAATACTTTTACTCTGATGATACGGCCCCGTTTTCCATGATCCATCTTAAGTGAAGTGTCTTTCACATCACGAGCCTTTTCAGCAAAGATACTTCGAAGTAGCCGCTCTTCTGGCGTAAGCTCTGTCTCTCCCTTTGGAGTAATTTTCCCAACCAAAATATCTCCTTCTTTTACTTCTGCACCAACACGGATGATACCGTCTTCATCAAGATCTTTTAGTCTCGCCTCACCAACATTTGGAATGTCTCGAGTAGTAACTTCTGGACCAAGTTTTGTATCTCGAACAACAGCAGTAAATTCTGCAATATAGATAGAGGTAAACTTTGAATCCTTGATAAGTCTTTCTGAAAGAATAATCGCATCTTCATAGTTTGCACCATTCCATGACATAAATGCGACACGCATGTTTTGTCCAAGCGCAATTTGTCCGTTATCTGTAGTAGAACAGTCTGCAAGAAGGTCTCCTTTCTTTACTTTTTTTCCAAGCGAAACAACCGGTCTCTGGTGGAATGAAGAGAAGTTATTTGTTCGCTGGAAGTTCACGAGTGTATAAGTATGTTCTTTTCCTGATTTGTCACCCTTTACCACAATACGAGTTGCATCAAGTGCCGTAACTTCACCAGATTCTTCAGCGACAACGAGACGGCCTGAGTATGGCGCAGCGTCTTCTTCAATACCAGTTGCAACAAGCGGCGCTTCTGGTCGAACCACAGGAACTGCTTGTTTTTGCATGTTACTTCCCATGAGCGCTCGGTTTGCTTCATTGTGCTCAAAGAATGGAATCATGCTTGTTGCAAGAGAGAATGCTTGGTTTGTTGCAACATCAATAAAATCAACCTTTGATTTTTCAACAATACCTGGAGCAGTTCGAATACGCGCTTCCACTTCCTCAGGAAGGTTACCCTTCTCGTCATACTTTGTTCCTGCGTGCGCAATAACATACTTTTCTTCTTCAAGCGCATTCAAATACACTACTTCATCAGTAATTTTTCCATTCTTTACTTTGACATACGGAGTTTCAATGATACCGAAATCATTGATCCGTGCATAAATAGAGAGACGAAGAATAAGACCAATGTTTGGACCTTCTGGTGTATGGATTGGACAGACACGACCATAGTGAGAAGTATGCACATCACGAACTTCAAGTGTTGCTCGCTCTCGAGTGAGCCCTCCTGGACCAAGCGCAGAGAGTGTTCGAAGCTCTTCAATTTCTGCCAAGATATTTTCTTGGTTCATAAACTGAGAAAGTTGGTTTGTTGTAAAGAACTCCTTAATACGAGCTTGGAGCGGTCGCTGATTGACGACCTGGATAGGAAGCGCATTTGAAGCATCAATAGTACTCATTCGATCTTGCACATTTCGCTTGATCTGAGTCATTCCCATAAATATCTTTTGCTGAAGCAGCTCGCCAACAAAACGAACTCGGCGACTTCCAAGGTGGTCAATGTCATCCGGCTTAGAACCCGGTGTTGTGTTGAGTGTGATGACATGGTTTACAATAATGGCAATGTCTTCTGCTGAGAGAACCTTTCGTGCCATTTCTTTATCTCCCATATCAAGATCAAAACGCTTGTTAAAGCGGAATCGTCCTACTGGAGAAAGATCATAACGCTCTTCACTAAAGAGTGTTTCAATGAAATCCTTTGCATTCTCAGGAGTAGCAAGATCTCCATCTCGAAGCTTTCGATAAATTTCAACATACGCATCTTCCTTTGTTTTGCTTGGATCTTTTTCGAGACAGTGTGCAATGACGGCTTTTGCTACATCACTTTTGAACAATTTTTGAATATCTGCGTCAAGAGAGAGGCCGAGCGCTCGAAGCAGTGCAGTTACCGGAAACTTTTTCTTTTTATCAATACGAACATAGATAGTGCCATCTGGATCAGATTCTAGTTCTATCCATACACCACGATTTGGAATCACCTTTGCACCAAAGAATTTTCTCCCTTTTACTTCAAGTTCAGTAAAAAATACTCCTGAACTTCGAGAGAGTTGCGGCACAAGAATTCGCTCAACACCGTTGATAATAAAGGTACCGTGATTTGTCATCATCGGCACATCAGACATAAAGATTTCTTGTTCTTTTTCAGAACCAGTTTGCTTGTTGGTGAGCTTTACGCGAGCTTTGAGCGCACTATCGTATGAGAGTTTGTTTTCCTTTGCAAAATGTTCATCATGCTTTGGTTCAGCGAGACTAAAAGACATGAAGTCAAGCTGAAACTTCTTTCCAGAGTAATCTTGGATTGGAGTAAATTCTTTAAAAACTTCTTTGATACCCTTTTCAATCAACCAATTAAATGAATCTATTTGGTGTTGAATAAGGTTTGGGAATGGTGCAAGTGGTTCTTTGTATTTTGAAAAATATTTTTTTGGCCGTGGAGTTCCTCCAGTGCCTTTTGTGGTGTGTTTACTCATGTCTTTGTAAAACGCAAAAAAGCCAGATGGCTCATATAACTGATACCACCAGCTCTCGCTACTAATTTAATAAAAATGCAGAATCTCTCGCCGCAACTCTTCCGGAAGCTGTAAGGAGCTAAATATAGCTCACAACTAAAAATGTGTCAAACTACCCCTTTTGGCTTTTCCTCCACTCCTCTATCTTTTTATGATTCCCCTCAGTCAGCACCTTTGGGACTTTGTATTTCTTGCCTTTATAGACGAGAACTTCTGGACGCGTGTAGACTCGAGGACTTGCAATGCGGGCATCTTCAAGAGACTCAGCTGCTCCAAGCACACCGTTAATTTGTCTTACAATAGCATCAGCCATCACAAGCGCGGGAAGCTCTCCCCCGGTAAGGACATAGTCACCGATACTGTATTCGTCTCCTTTGAGAATTTTTCGAACTCTGTCGTCCACTCCTTCATAGCGGCCACAGATAAAGACTGTATCTGAATATCCTTTTGCAATTTTCTTTGCAACAGTATTAGTAAAAGGCTTTCCGCTCGGACTAAAATGTATAACTTTTACTTTTTTCCCTTTCATTTTGAGTGACTGGTAAGCATATAAAATAGGATTTGGCGTCATCACCATACCTGGACCACCACCATAAGGACGGTCATCTGTTTTACTGTGCTTATCCTTTGAGTAGTCTCGAATATTTTTTATTTCATAGGAAGCAAGTTTTTTATCTTTTGCCCGTTTCAACATAGCCTCTCCTGTATAGGCTTCGATCAAGTTCGGGAAAATGGTGAGAAAGTGAAATTTCATACTGTGATAGTAAAAAAGAGTTTTGATTTTGTAAATAGAAACAAAGAAGCCGGATCCAAACGGTGGACCCGGCTCGCTGCTCTCTATATATCATGTTGGCTACAACACCTGACTTGTATAGCAAGAGGGATGTCGACCCCTGTGCGGCGCTACAGGGAATTAAGACCATCTTGGAAGAGCGGTAACTGTAAGCTTTTCCAGAATTACGAGATATCCAAAATAAGGAAGTATTTGCTGTTAAAACCTTTTTCGGAAATCACCCTCCAGGACTAAAATAAAACAAGTAGTGGTTTGTTATAAAGAACAGCTTTATTTACTCCTTAAAGTGTAGCATACACTTTAAACTCTGTCAAGCATACAAAAAACCTCTCGTCTGAGAGGTTTTTTGTATGCTTTTTATAAATCCTTAAGGTCTGCCATTGCATCATCGAGGTTTGCAACATCAGGCTGACCACTATTTGATCCGTGATACCCTGCAGGTTCGTTGATTTTGAGATTGACTCGAGCATTATGCTTCATACCAACAACTCGAAGGAGTGTTCGAATCGCTTTTGCAGTATTACCCTGTCTTCCAATAATTTTTCCCATATCAACTGGATTTACTGAGAGTGTCAGGAGAACACCCATCTCATCGACAGATCTATCAATACTTACATCATTTGGATTATCAACGAGAGCCTTTACTAACATTTCTAGAAATTCTTTATCATTCATATCGTATACGCTGCTTTATCTACTAACCTCTTTAGTATAACAACTTCTCTTTTTCCAAGCGAGGAAACAGTACAGTATTTGTGCATCGAGGATTGCGGGAAGACGCCCCGCAGAAAACAAATAGTGTACTGTTTCCGAGCGGCTCTTATTTTTTCGCTTCCTTTCGCTTCACTGTTGGAGCTTTTTTGGAAAGCACATTTTTTTTCTTTCCTTCAACAACACCTTGTGCGACGAGAAGGTTGTGTGCTGTTGGAGAGAGCTGTGCACCATTTTTTACCCAGTGGAGGATGCGCTCTTTTTTAAGCGTTACCGCTTCTGTCTTTGGTGTTTGAGAACCAAGAATTTCCAAAAACTTACCGCTCTGGGGGCCATTTTTTGAATCAGTCACAACAAGGCGAAATGCGGCCTCGTTTTTTCGTCCTATTCTCTGTAGTCGTATCTTTAACATGTGTGGCATGATAATAGCAGGAAATAAAAGAGGCGTCAAACCAATGTAGTCAACGCCTGCTCCTTATTTTATGGAATTCTCATTTTCAAAAAATCAGTAATTTTTTTGGTGCAAGCAGCCTCTTGTTGCGACAAGTTAACCGCACCCTTTCCCCAAATCGATCTCTTGATCTTTGAACCAAACCTCCAGAAGAGTATTTTTTTCATTTTTCTCTTTTCTTTTACTCTACAACGCTCTCATGTTAGAGTAAAGCAATGCAAGAACTCAAAGTAGGAGCACAATTTGAAGGCTCTATAAATATTTCCACAAAAGGTGTTGGGTATGTAAAGGTTCGTGATCTTGGCATTTCTCTCGAAGTACCAAGAGAAGCACTGAACCGAGCATTTCACGGTGATACCGTCTCTGTAGAGGTCACTGCGCTTCCTGACGCAAGCCATGAGAACCCTTTCGCAAAAGTGATTGCTATTCCCCGCCGTGCAAAGGTTGGATATAGTGGCACACTGTCTTTTGAACAAGGCGCGCATTGTATCGTTACTAACGATGGCAGAATGTACACTCCTATCGTCATTCCAGATGACAAACTCTCTGGGGCAAAGCAAGGCGATAAAGTATTTTGCGCAATTACCGACTGGCCTGATCCAATGAATACTCCAACAGGAGAAGTTGTGCGAGTACTTGGTAAGCCTTTTGAAAATGATGCGGAAATGCTCTCTCTTGCTCTTGAAAAAGGTTTTGATAATGAGTACCCGAAAGAAGTAGAGGAAGAGGCACGGAAGATACACGAGCGAGGCATTACTGATGCAGAGAAGGCTGGCCGAAGAGATTTTCGCTCTACTGCAACATTTACCATAGACCCGTTTGATGCAAAAGATTTTGACGATGCTATTTCTATCTCTTTTTTACCAAACGGAAACACAGAGGTTGGAATTCATATTGCTGATGTCTCTCACTATGTTGCCCCTGACACAGCACTCGACAAGGAAGCCTACCGAAGAGCAACAAGTGTCTACCTCGTCGACAGAACTATCCCAATGCTTCCGGAAGTACTTTCAAATGAGCTCTGTAGTTTAAACCCTGATGTTGATCGTCTCACCATGAGTGCAGTCTTTGAAATAACACCAACTTACCAAATAGTACATGAGTGGTTTGGAAAAACAGTTATCCATTCTCAAAAACGATTCACTTACGAAGAAGCTCAGGCGGTGCTTGATAAAAAAGAAGGGGTCTTTTTGAAAGAGCTTGAGGCAGCAAATACAATAGCAAAAGATCTTGAAAAAAAGCGCTTTGCATCGGGAGCACTTTCTCTTGATGCGCCAGAAGTAAAATTTACTCTCGATGAAAAAGGTCATCCGACAGGAGTCTATACAAAAGTTCGAGGAGAAACACATCACCTTATTGAAGAGCTGATGCTTCTTGCAAATAAAAGAGTTGCAAGATTTATCGCAACCAGAGATACGAAGGCTGAAGAAATATTTATGTACCGTATTCACGACAAACCAGATCTTGATCGAATGACTGACCTGCATACTTTCCTAAAACGGCTCGGACACACACTTCCTCTCGACAAAGATGGGCTCATTCCTTCAAAAGCACTTAACGATCTTCTTATCTCCCTTGAAGGTAAACCTGAAAAAGAAACAGTACAGATAGCAATTGTTCGCTCGATGGCAAAGGCTATTTACTCAACAAAAAATATCGGCCACTACGGACTTGCATTTGAGTACTACACACATTTCACCTCTCCAATTAGGCGCTACCCTGACATTGTTGTTCATCGTCTTCTCGAGGCGTACCTTCAAGATGAGAAGGTTGCAAAAAATACTTGGGAACTCTACGACAAAATTGCAGCACATTCTTCAACACGAGAAAAAGAAGCTGCCGATGCAGAGCGGGCATCTATCAAATATAAACAAACTGAATACATGGCGGATAGAATCGGGTCATCGTTTGAAGGGCTTATTACTGGCGTATCACAAAACGGTATTTTTGTTGAAGAAAAAGAAAGCCACTGCGAAGGAATGATACGGCTTCGAGATCTTGGGGATGATTATTTTGAATATAATGATAAAGATCTTACAGTGGTTGGAAAACGAACAAAGAAAACATTTCGCATTGGAGACAGGGTTCGCTTTACAGTGATTGCTGCTGACATAACAAAAAGAATAATCGATTATAAACTCGTCTAAGTATGCGATGGCTCTTCTTTACAATTACTCTTTTAGGCTTAGCGCTCCTTGGTGTCTCACTTGTAAGATCTGATACGCTTTCAGTTCCGCTACAAAAGATAACGCAAAAAAAAGAACCAGGCTTCTCTATAGGATGGGTCGGCGACATGGTTCCGGCAAGTGATGATGCGTATAACGAAACTGTTTTCTCTTTTGTGACCCCTTATACCAAAACTCCTACATTGATGATTGGAAACCTTGAAGGAACATTTGCAAGAGAAGACCGCCTCTCAAAATGTGCCTACCTTTCGGAAAAGTGCCATGCATTTCGCGGAAAAGCATCATTTGCTCAATCATTAAAAAGTGCTGGTTTTGATTTTGTAAGCCTTATCAATAACCACTCATATGATTATGGAGACGAGGGGCTTCTCGATACCCAAAAAGTGCTTGAAGAGTACGGAATCCCTTATATATCTCCAACAAAGCCAAGTGTAAGCATTGTCGTGCACGAAAAAAAGATTGGGGTACTCGGTGTTTCAAGCACACCACCTATCTCAACAATTACCGACTATGATTTTATAAAAAAAGAAATCACAAAACTAAAAACAGAAAACGATATCGTTATTCTTATTTTTCACGGCGGCGCAGAAGGAGCAGATAAAACAAAAGTGCTTGGTGAGTATGAATACCTTGGCACAGAAAATAGAGGTAATGTCGTACTTGTTGCTCAGACAGCGATTGATGCTGGCGCTGATATTGTCCTTGGATCTGGGCCACATGTTCTTCGAAAAGTTGCCTACTACAAAGAGCGTCCTATTATCTATAGCGCAGGAAATTTTGTTGGAGGAAATGAACGACTCAATACAAAGGGTATCCTTGGGGTCTCGGGTATTTTTACGATAACTAAAGGAACTGCTGCTCCATTTACCCACAGTATTACACCGGTCGTACTTTCAAAAGAAGGCGTTCCTTCATTTGACCCAGAAGGAGCTGCTCTACAGCTGGTTGAATCTTTATCAAAAGAGTGATAGAATAGCTCTGTTTCAGATATGGCACAAACACTCCAAATTATTCAAATAGTTTCAAGTATTTTAGTAGTAATTCTCGTTCTTCTTCAGCGATCAAACGGTGACATGGGGAGCGCACTCGGCTCTGAGGGCGGATCTTTTCTTAGAACAAGAAGAGGAGGCGAACGATTTATCTTTATTGCAACAATCATTGCAGGTATTGTCTTTGCAGCTTCAAGTCTTGCAGCAGTGATTTTTCTTAAATAAGGACGCTTAGAGATACTCTTCTCGTATGAAATCTCTTCTACAATCTTTCTTCTCTTTTTTAAAGAGTAAGCCTTTTCCTTCAAAAGAAGACAGAGAACTATTTCAAAATGAACCTTTTTCTCTTTTTAAGGTAAGTGTTTTCCTTATAGGGATTATTGGGAGTGTCTTCTTTCTCTTATTCCTCCTACACATAAGTCGGGTGTTTTCTCTAGAAGAACCAGCATCAGGCGGGACGCTTACTGTTGGGGTTATTGGTGCACCACGATTTATAAATCCATTTCTTTCCTCAAGTCAGTCAGACGAGACACTAATCAAGCTTCTATACAGTCCCCTTGTAACAAAAACTGAGACAGGAATACTTGTCCCTGTGCTTGCCGATCATTTCATCGCAAGTCCTGATGGAAAAGAGTATCGTTTTACTCTTAAAAACAATCTTCGCTTTTCAGACAAAAAAATACTCACTAGCGCTGATGTAGTCTATAGTTTTGAAACAAAGCGTTCTTTTGTAGTAGTAGCGAATCCAGAGAGTGAGTGGAAATATATCACCGTAAGCGCACCAGATAATCAAACTGTTGTGATTCAAACAACTGGTCAAGAAGACCTTCGGAACTACCTCTCCCTCCCAATCGTCCCGAAAGCACTCTGGTCAGCGGTTGATACTTCACTCATGAAAGACAGTACACTTAATATGAATCCTGTTGGTGCAGGACCGTTCGTCTTGAAAAAAATTTCATATACAAACACTATTCCAAAAGAATTCATTCTTGAGAGAAACTCGCTCTTTGTTGGTGAAAAACCTTTTATCAAAAAAATAAAAATTGTTATTTTTTCAAACCAACTTGATCTGAAAGAGGGGCTGTTAAATAAGAAGATAGCATTAACTTCGATGCTCCAAAATACCTTTGTTGATAGTGCAATAAAAGACGCTTTCTCTGTTCAAGAAGTTCCGACAAAAAAAGAAGTAAGTATTTTTGTTTCCTCATCCGGAAAAAATGCTTTGAACGCACAGGCACTTTCGTTACTTAGTCCCTTCATTGACAGATTTAAAATAATTGATATCATCGGAAATGGCTATGGTGTAGCACTTCCCTCTCTCGGAGCAACAGTGTCCACCAGTGACACTGCTAATGCAGGAGATATACTCACACGATCTGGTTTTGTAAAAGACACAGCAACTGGAATACTTAATAAATCAACAAATCAAATTAAGCTATCTCTTGCACTTAAGAAAGATGACGCACTTATTGCTGCGGCAAATGAACTCTCGAGACAACTCTTTTCTTTTGGTATAATGACTGAACTTAAAGTGTTTGATCAGGGACTTTTTGCAGATCAAATGCGTGAAGGCGGATATCAATTCATTCTTGGGACATCTACTGATGCTCTCTCAGGATATCAAACCCTTATACCACTCTACCAAAGTGTTATGCCGGTACTTTCACACGGAGTAACAATTGAAACACCGCGAACGATAAACACGGAGAGTGAATTGTTTGAGAGTATTTCTCATTGGTATATACGAAAAGACATGGTTTGGAAAATTTTTAAGAAATAAATATATGACAGAAAATACACAACAAAAAACACAAGGAATGCAAAGAACAAATACAACAGCACATAAACCTTTCAAAAAACGAAAGTCTTTTGGTGCACGCAATCAGTTTAAAAGACGGCCAGCACAACCTCAAATGGAAGCAAAAGAAATTCATGCAATGCCGCTTGAGCGAAAAACAGCACATATCCCTGATGTTGCACCTGGAGTTGTTCGTGTTATTCCTCTTGGTGGTGTTGAGGAAATAGGAAAAAACATGACTGTCGTTGAGATCGGAAACGATATTATTGTCATTGATGCAGGAATGTTCTTTTCGAATGAATCAACCCCTGGTATTGATTATGTCATTCCAAACACTCGGTATCTCGAGGAACGAAAAGATAAGATTCGAGCACTTATTGTTACACACGGACACCTTGATCATATCGGAGGTGTACCACTTGTCCTTTCTCGTATTGGTAATCCCCCAGTGTATTCTCGCAACCTCTCTATTCTCTTGATGAAGAAGAGACAGAGCGAGTTTCCTCATCTACCGCCACTTAACCCCGTTATTGTCGAAAAAGATGAGTCGATAACACTTGGTAATATCAAGGTTAGATTTTGGGGTGTAACACATACGATTCCAGATTCAATGGGACTTATTATTGAAACACCATACGGAAACATTGTTACTCCTGGCGACTACAAACTCGACCAAATCGATGGTGTGGTCACCGAAAACGAAGAGAAAGAATATGCTCAGTTTGATAAAGCAAACAACCTTCTCCTCATGACAGATTCAACAAACATTGAGAATGAAGGATTTTCGCTTGCCGAGGTAAAGGTACACCAAGGTATTGAGAACATCTTGAAGCGAGAAACTGGTAATAGAATTTTCATGGCAGCATTTGCCTCAAGTATCTCTCGTCTTATCAAGGTGGTACAAATCGCTGAAGATCTCGGAAAAAAGATTGTCATCGAAGGGCGCAGTATGAAAACAAACCTTGATATTGCAATCCAAGCAGGTCTCTTGAAACCAAAAAAGGATAGCATTATTTCAATTGACCAGGTCGACAACTACCCTCCAAATCGAATACTCATACTCGTAACTGGTGCACAAGGTGAAGAGTTTGGATACTTAAACAGACTTGCAAATAAATCAGTAAAGAAACTGTCTCTCAAAAAAGGTGACCGCATCATTTTGTCATCATCTATTGTTCCTGGTAACGAACGGGCAGTGCAAGCAATGAAAGATGGCCTCTCTCGCCAGGGCGTAAAGATTATTTCGTTCCGTACTCCTGGAGAAGAGTTTGTGCACGCAACAGGTCACGGTAATAAAGAAGATATCAAATGGCTCCACCGAAAGATGCATGCAAAATTCTTTATCCCAATCCATGGACACCACTACCACCTCGAACTTCACAAAGAGCTCGCCATGGAACTTGGTATGCCAGAGGAAAATATTGTTGTACCAGACAATGGATCTATTATCGAAATCACTGACAACGGTACAAAAATCAGTGTTCGAAAAGAGAAAGCTCCGGCAAGTCCTATGGTTGTTGACGGCTTCTCTATTGGAGATGAACAAAATGTTGTTATTCGCGACCGACAAGCACTCGCTGATGCGGGAATGTTTGTGATTATCGCAAGTATTGATATGCGAACAGGAACACTAAGAAAAAGTCCGGACATCATCTCTCGTGGATTTATTTACCTTAAAGAAAATCAAGACCTTCTGAAACAAACTCGTATGCTTATCAAGAAAACAGTAGAACAAGCATACCGCGCGCATGGTGCAAACAATATTGATGCAGTCAAAAATACTGTAGCAGAAACAGTTTCAAAATACCTTTTCCAAAAGACAGCAAAGAGTCCTGTTGTAATACCTGTTATACTTAGCTTCTAAGCAAAGAAATAACAATGAAGCAACTACGATTTATTTTTCTCGCATCTTTTTTCTTTTCACTACACATGGCACTCCTTGCCTATGTGAACTCGAGCATGCTCGGAGAAGTTGCTTCCACAAAGGAGGTCGGCAGTATCTATATACTTGCTTCCTTGCTCTCTCTATCTCTGGTGACCTTTGCACCAAAACTTGTAAGGATACTGGGTAACTGGAAATACACGATCTTAGCACTCACTCTTTCAAGCGCGCTCTTATATTTCATTAGCACGAGTAGTGGGCAACGAGTAATACCACTTTTTATGCTCTATTTTGCACTCAACGCTATCGTGCTCTATGGACTCGATATTTTTCTGGAGCACTATACAAGCGAAGCAAAGACTGGAAATATCAGAGGGCTCTATCTAACACTCGGAAATATTGGCTGGGTGGTAGCGCCATCACTTTCAGGATTTCTTGAAGGAATGTTTGGATTTAAGATTATATACCTTTTTGCATCAATTGCTGTCCTTATAACACTTGGGGTTCTCTATTTCAGTCAAAAAGGGTTTGTTGATAGACATTATAATCAAAACCACTTTATTGACGGACTGAGGGCGCTTCTCCGGAGAAAAGACTTGCGAATGATTGCATTCTTAAATTTTCTACTACAATTTTTCTTTGTGATTATGGTGATTTACTCTCCAGTCTATCTCACCACTGTTATTGGATTTTCTTGGAAAGCACTAGGACTGCTCCTCTCTATCATGCTTCTTCCATTTGTCCTCTTTCCCTATCCTGCCGGATATATCGCAGATAAGTATCTGGGAGAGAAAGAGCTGCTCTTTACTTCTCTAATCATTATGGGGCTTGCGACACTCTTTTTTGCAAAACTTGGGAGCGCTCCATTTGCGCTCTATGGATTAGCACTCTTTCTTACTCGAATGGGAGCAAGTATTTTTGAATCTATGTGTGAGAGTACCTTTTTCAAAAGAGTCACTGATAAAGACGCTTCGGTCATTAGTACCTACAGAAACATGATGCCCATTGCATACATTATTGGCCCACTACTTGGAGGAGCATTCCTTGCCACAACTTCATACGAGACACTTTTCTTTACACTCGGTATTGTCATGCTTTCTGCAAGTCTTTACACACTAAGACTCAAAGATACTAAATAAGTCTGTAGCGAGCACCTTTCTTTTCTATAAACTTCTCAGCAATCAGGGCTTCAAGCACAAGAGCTGTAGATACTGTTGTTTCTGGAGCATTTTTCTTGAGCAGCTGGTATGTTTGTGGCCCTTGTGTAAGTGCTTTGAGAATATAGCCACGAAGCTCTCTTTGGGAACCTTTGAATTGAGATTGTTTTGTATATACACGAGCCCTTTGGTGTGCTTTGTTCCCTGTTGACTTGAGATACGTACCATAGTCCATTAACGCAGCATACCAATCTCTTGGACTTTTTGTATCAAGCGTCTGCTGGAGGAGCAGAAGAATATCTTTATCTGAAACATTTTTTTTATTTTTGAAGAAATGATGAATATACACTGTCCGTATATTTGTCTCAATAAGAAGCACTGGCTCATTGTACGCAAATGCCATAAGAGCGCTTGCTGTGTACTCGCCAACACCAGGAAGTTTTAATAATGCTTCTTTTGTTCGGGGAAGTTTTGTTTGCCCTGCTTTTAAAATTATTTGCGCACTCTGATGGAGAAATTTTGCTCGCCTATTATATCCAAGACCACTCCAGAGTTTGAGTACTTCTTTTTGAGGGCTAGTAGCAAGAGATAAAAGTGTTGGAAAATGCTTTATAAAAAGTGTGTACTTAGGAATAACTCGCTCTACTTGTGTTTGTTGTAGCATAAGCTCAGAAACCAAGATGTGGTAAGGATTTTTTGTTTTTCTCCAAGGTAAAGAGTGCCGACCATTTCGTCTATAAAAATCAAGGACGAGTTTTTTAAATGCGGTTTTTCTTTTTGTAGACATAAGTAACAACTAGTGTGGTAAAGAAAGAGATGACGGCAAGCACAAAAATAAGTGATCCTATTTTTGCAAAAAAAGCATCAATACCGACAGCTCCAGAGACTTTTCCTGTTGCCCAACCGATCGCACCGAGATAAAGCGCTCGCACAAAAATACCAAGTGCAGTACTAATAAGATATTGCGGAAGCGGTAGTTTAAGAAGTCCACACGCTGCAGTAATAACAACATTTGGAAAAAGCGGGATAAAACGCAAAGCGGTCACTGCAGGAAGTAATGCTTTTTTTCGAAGAAGATCCGCTCGAAGTGTTTCAACTTTTTCGTACTGTATAAAAAAATACTTTCCATATTTTCTAAGCGCATAGTCTCCCCCATAAAAAACAACTGCATAAATAACCAAGGAACCCAGCGCAACACCAAGAGCTGCAGGAAGTGCAACAAGAAGTATAAGCTTTAAAAAGCCTATCAGAGAAAAAGGTGTTCCACCTAGTAAAATCATTCCTGCGCCAGACTGCACAAGTGTTGAAGGAATAGGGACAACGATCTCCTCAACAAGGGATGCGAGGAAAACGCCAAACCCGCCGAGAGAAACGATGAGGTGCTGTATTGCGATTGCAAGTGTAGTAAGCATACTTAGTAACTCTTTTCACGAAGCCCGAAACGAAACGCAACGAGTGTTGCGAGCGGGTGCAAGAGATAAGTGATAAGAAGTGTTATTAAAGCAACACGAGGAGCGAGTAAGTGAAGAAGAGAAAGAACAACCCCTGAAAAAAGGACATAATCACCGTGATCAACAAAAGGAATGAACTCTGTATCAAATCTTCGTTTTACAAAGCTCCCTAACAGATGACCGAAGTACACAAGTATTGGCGCCAGCAGTGCAACTTCTTTCACAAAAAAGTTACTATAAAAAAAGACGAGGCCGCAGAGAAGGACAACGACAATGCCAAACACTGTTGTTGAGTCCCCAACCACCCTTCGCTTATCCCAAAGAAAAAGTCCTCCGTCAACAGGCATGTCGAGCTTGCCTACTTTTGGAAAAAATTTCTTGAGCACATAGAGTAAATTGAGCGCGATATTAGTTCCCCAGGTAAGGATAAAGAATGCACAGACATTAGCGACCGACAGATTCATCATAAAAGACTGGATTTACCATAACATAAAAGTTTACATTTTGCTTGCGGAGAATGTCATCAATCACGGTAAGTGGTTCTGGAAGGCACGCAGGCATAACGATACTAACCTGATTTTCCCAACCCAAAGCAGTTTCTGTCCTCTCTTTGACAACAAAACGAATACTATCATTTTTCTCTGGAACAAAAGCTTCTTTTGTCAAAAAGGTTGCCTTCCCAACAGTTAAAAGTCCACCTTCAGCACAAGTCTTTCCAGGAACCGCGATAGGCCCATAGGAGAGGTTTTTGCGCTTTGCTTTTGTAAGTGCACTAATTGTCGTCTCAGAATTTGCTGTAGTATCTTCAAGCTTATGTAAGTGCGTGTTGTAAGAAAAATAGCGATCACCAATACTAATATTTGTTGCCCCATAGTGATAGATTTCTCGATCACGAACACTTGCAAGCCACCACGAGAGGAAAAATAAGAGAAGTGCTGAAAAAAGATAGATTTTCTTTGGAGCCTTAAAGAGAAAAAAGATAATAAAAACAAGGAGCATAAGTACCGCACTTGCTTGCATCAAAGCAAGCCCCCCTGCCCAATCAGAGAAATAGAGTACTGAAAAGGAAGTAAGGAGCGAGAGTCCAAAATAGCAAAGAAGGAGAACTCTTGTATCCTTTTGCTTGTGAAAACGAAAGAAAAGTACGATAGCTAAAATAATTGAAAGTATTGATGGAGTTAAAATCCCGCCATCAAGAGCTGTTTTTACGAGCGAAAAGGAGACAATAGCATACCCGAAAAGAAACAACAGTTTATACCGAATACTCTTTTGCTCATATATATGAGAAAGCTTTTTGAAGCCAATAAAAGAAAAACAGAGTGTCGTAATAAGAAGCGCTGCGCCAACAAAGAGCCACCAGAGAGGAAAAAGTCCAAGAAATGCTCCTCCGGCATCAAGCCGCTCAAAGTGTGTAAACCCAACTTTTGAAAGCAAGTACCCGAGCGCTCCTTTTGCTTCATGAATATGGGTAAGTGTTGTACTTGAAAGCTCTCCGTTATTTCCTGTTATAGAAAAAGCTGTTGGAGAAATGCTGTACAACCTGGAAAGAAAAAAGTGTGAGACAAGTCCGTATAAATAGAAAAGTCCAAGAGAGAACACCCCCCACTGTAGTTTTATCTTTGTAAAAAGTGGTTTTTTATAGAAAAGGAAAAGAGAGAGCAGAAGGAGATAAACAAAAAAAAGAATTGTTTTGCTATCACTTCTTCCTCCCGCAAACAGATTAACAAATGAATGAAGCATTGGAAAAAACATATATTAATAAGAGTCACCTAGCGCAAATCCTGGCAATGTGTATGTATCCTTTGTCTCTAAGCTAGCAGCAATCAAAGAATATTTGGTAGGGTCGGCTAGCGGATAGCTTTTTGTTGGTCGATAGTAATATTCATACTTAAAATAGCGACTATACTCACCTCCTTGTGGATCATATTGTGTTGCAGGTATATCACACCTTGCTCCACAAGGGTCTCTAGGAAGAACTGCTATATATGGGGCTAAATCTGTTGCAAGATCTGACCAAAGGTATCCACCACTATCATCGTCATATGCTGAACCCCCCTCCGGCGCTTGTCCCATAAAATCCGGCGCATGGCCATGATCGCTAATATAAAGATTAATTGCCTTATCTATTTCTTGTATATCCCTGATTCGCTTGGCATCACGCCCTCGCGCTCGCGCTGCATTTAGAGAAGCGATAACAACAGCAGTTAAAATACCAATGATTGCCACAACGACAAGAAGCTCAATAAGGGTAAATCCCTTCAATTTTTGAATGTGTTTTTTCATACACTAGTAAGATCCCCCAGTAAAACCAAAAGAGGTATTATTTTTCGACTCAAGATTCTGAGCTCCTATTAGATAAGAAGCACTTGTTGCACCTCCTGGAATATTTATAAGCCTTGCAGGTGCCTCATAGTTATAAGTAAAATAGCCACCGTAGTTTAGATTTGGATTGCCTGGGTTATAACATTTCACACCACACGGATCCTTTGGTAACTTTGAAATATAAGGAGATAGCTCTGATTCAAGCGCATCCCAGCGAGTAGAATTATAAGAAGTCTCATTTGCTAAACAATCTCCTGCACTATCAGCATAGTCTGGGTTTGAACATTCAGGGGTGCCAAGATCAGGAGCATGCCCATTTGCACTGATATAGAGTTCTATTGCATTTCGCACTTCCTGTATATCCCTTATGCGTCGTGCGTCTCTGCCTCGCGCTCGCGCTGCATTTAGAGAAGCGATAACAACAGCAGTTAAAATACCAATGATTGCCACAACGACAAGAAGCTCAATAAGGGTAAATCCATCTTTAAACGGCTTTTTCATTGGTATAAGTATAATCCGCTTTGCTTTGAAACTCAACCGGTAGACCTTTCTCTTTTCTTATTTTTAATAAGCAGAATAACTATCCAAATACCTATAACAAGAAGAACATAACCAAGTCCTCCTGTTGAAAGAGCTCGATCACCCATCAAGGAGACTGCAGTACCCCAGAAGCTATTCCATATAACAATGCCAATACTTGAGATAAGGAGAAATCTTGGAAGTGACAACTTCAAGACACCTGCTGCTGTTGCGGTAATGGATGCAAGATTTGGATCCCAATATGAAAGAACTACTGTAGTGAAGTCTCTTTTCTTGAGTTTTATTGCTGCCCTTTCAAGACCCTGCTTCATACCAAACTTTTCAAAGAGTCGGTACCAGCCATATCTCCCCACAAGGTAGTTGAGCGTATAAGAGATAAAAAATGCAAGAGAAACAATTGAAACAACAAGAATTACTCTTGGAATATTTCCATGAGCAGTCACTACACCAAGGAAAATAATAAACCCTCCGGGAAAATAGTTGCCTAAAATGAGAAATCCTTCAAGGAGCGCTCCAGCAAAAAGGAGCCAGAGGCCATACTGGGAGAAATAGTTACTTGTAAGATCAACAAGCTCTTTACCATCAGGAAGTCGAAAAATCTTCCAAACAAGGAATACGAGTAAATAAGTAGACAAAAGAATAAGTGGTACCCAAATAACTTTGAGTATGTTTTTTATGTTCATGGCTTCCTATATACTACCAATTAATTTCAACTTTTTCTCTCTTTTCCAGCTTTTTATTTCCGCCTCCCTCTTCCGAGCATCACTCAATGTTTTAAACTTTTCAGCATATTTGAGCACAACCGGTCGACGAATCTTTGTGTAGTGTGCGCCTCGCTTTGAGTTATTGTGCTCTACGAGCCTCCGCTTGAGATCGGTAGTACTTCCCACATAGAGCGACCCATCAGAGCATTCGAGAATATAGGTAAAGTGCATAGAGAATTTTAATTCTTGATTCTTACAAGCAATCTATATCCTGTTTCAAGTCCTTTATCGCGTTTGAGATCATAAGGGTCTTTAACCTTTGCGACAATCTTTCCTCCGAGTTTTTCATGGAGTCTTTTGGTAGGATCTAATTGAGGATCAAGAAATGAGACTATATTGGTACCTCTTACTGAACTCAGAAGTCTTTGGTAAAGCTTTTCTCCTATTTTCAGTCTGCGATACCTAGCATCTACGACCAAATCACACACATATATTTCATCTTTGTTTGTCTTATAGCTGATAATCGCGCCTACCAAAATAGTGCCGACTTTTGCTATGTAAACATACCCAAATCTAACAAACATCGGAATATCATACTTATTGACAACTTCTTCGCCCCAGACTTTTTCTTCAAGCTTCCTTATTGCCTGGGCATCTGTGACTTTAGCTTTTGTAATTCTTACTTTTACTAGTTTAGCTCTCATGGTAGAGGTATAACTTATTAGCTGGCAGTTTGGGCCAATGTTGGAACCCTGTTAATTGGTACTTAATGACGAAAAACCGTAAATTGTCGACCAGGTAATAAATAATATAACTCCGATAATGAGCATTATATATCCTCTTCGCTTCGCCTTCTCGTCAGCATCAGGAGTATCAATCAATGATGCGCGTTCTGGCAAATCAGCAATTGCTCGTTTTCGTGCCCTTTCTCTTTCTTTTTTACTGAAAGACATAACGATTCCAGAAATAATAACCAAAATACTGATACCTAAAAAGTAATGACCTAAATTAAATTTATCATTTTTATAGTCTTGCCAGATTAAAAATATCAGAACTCCTGCTGAAACAACGACTCCAGACCAAGATGTTTTCTTATTCATAGGTGTATCCATATAATTAATTTGAACCCTTAAACATAATTATGAAGAATCCAACCACTAATGCCATAAGTATCAGGCCGAAGACAACTGTTGATAAAACTTCCTTCCCGGTAGACTTCTTACGCATCCCTAAAAATTCCTCTACTACTCCACCTTTTGTGCCAACTTGAACACCTCTGAAAAAAGGTAATTTCCCAATAAAATATAAAAAATAATCGAAACTATCACATAAGGGATACTCCATGGAACTTTTTTCATTAGAGAACCCGTATTATTAAGTGCTGTTGCTCTCGTATGTGAAGCTGACACTTCCCATAAAATATAACCTAAAACTAAAATTGAAGCTATTATTTTTTTACCTAAGTTCTTCATGAATAAAAGTGCTAAAACTTTTTACCTTTATGCCTAATCATTATTTGATTGAAGAAAACTATTATTCCTGCAAAAAAAGTAGCCCATTTAAGCATCCAACTAAAATTAGTTTCGTATATTTTTGGTATAAAGTATCCTAAGATCATCCAAGCAATAAAAGATAAAATGACAACCAATACTCTTCTTTTTGTCTCAAAAATTGGAAATTCCATATGTAATATACTACTATGATAAGGTTCGGTGTCAATTAAAAAAATTATTTCTAAAAATACAAGTTGATGTTACTGGATGACGCTAGGACATTTATCTCAAGATTTCAGACTTAAACCATTGTTCTTGAAAATGTGTCTGTTTTCGTATTTCTTCATCTGAAAGCTCTATGCCTTTTGGTACAACAATGAGTTTAGGGTCAGTATCATCTATGCGATTAATTATCGCAATAACAACTCCTTTTGCTTTTTCTACCGATTCTTTTATTCCTAAATAATACGCATCAAGCTCTTCGCCATCTTCAGCCATCACATTTGGAATGTATCCGTAGTTAACCTCATAGACAAACCCATGTTCTGGATGTTTTGAACCTAATGGTCGATCAATGACTAACTCAACCTCTTTTCCCAGAAATGTTTTTGGATCCATTTTTTTAGTATACCTTACTAGCTGGCGTTGTAGGACGACGTTGGTTCCAATATGCTTGACAAATCAATATTTTAATGTAAATTCAAGAAAACTACTTTCATGAAAAAGACATTAATAACTTTTAAAAATCCGATCACTGACCATGCCGGCAATCATATTTTTAAGCTTGAAATATGTGACCAAGGAACAGCTTTGGTACTGCATTCGAGAATAAGGCTTGATAAGAAGAAAGTAAAACCTATTTTAAGGGAAATAAAAAAAATTATTGGTATAAAGCCAGATACAATTGACCTTGATTTAGATGAGATGGATGATCTTATAGATCCCTATGAATTACTTTTTGAAAAGGCAGAACTTTTTACATGGGATGAACTTATACCCCAAATAGAAGATGTCATTCAAAAATTTATAAAGGATAAAGTTCTCCTAACAAAATTGCCTTCTCAAAAGAAGCTTTTAAAACCATCTAGACGAAAATAGGTGGTTTTTTATGTATAAGTTATGTGTCACTCCTGCTTGCTGAGAGTTTGGTACGATGTTGGAACCTATTTATTGACAAAATAAAGATAATCAGTAATATAAAACAAAATTTGTAAGATGGAAAAACAATTAACAATCGACGCTACGAAACCTCTTAAGATACTGCTTGTAGAAGACAGCCGGGACACAAGGGATTATATCGTAAAATTCCTCAAACGAAGCTTCCCTGATGCCGAAATCAAAGCAGTTCAAAACCTTTCTGAAGAAGGAGGGATCGAAGAACTGATCAAAAACGATCAGTACTCTATGGCACTTCTCGACGGGGATTTAAACTATTGGATAGAACATCCAAAGTTCCATAACTGGGGAGGAAACCTCTTGCCGGTATTCAAAGAGCACTCACCCGAGACTATTACAGTAGCCATCTCGAGCGAAGAGTCGTACAACAAAAAAATGCTGGAAGAAGGAGCTGATCTTGCTCTGAAGAAGAACACTTTTTATTTAAGAGATAAAAAACTTGCGCCAGATTTTACCCTAATCGATGCTTAGAAATAAAACGAGGTGACGGCGTATGGATTCCTATCCCCGACGAAGAGGAGTCTGGTTTTTCTTTAAATTAGACATTCAAAATGCTGGGATAGTTTATTGTTCCAGTATTTTTTATTTTAAACATATAGCTGGCCGTTTGGGACGATGTTAGAACCAAAATTACTCTGCTAAATGTTCCCAAAGCTTAACTATATCTCTATCGTTTTCCCAAAATTTGAGTATCTTTTCTCTTAATTCTTTGTGTTGAGAGTAACCTATATCTTCTACCCCCTCTGGCAATAAATCCTTACACTCAACATTGAGCAGAACTGTAAGAGCTTCTTTTAGTTCACCATATTTTTGGACACCAAGCTTCTCAACTTGATCTGCGCCAAGTCCGTACCATGTATAAAAATGCCACAGCTCGTGCATAACTGTTTTTCGAGCTATGTAATCATATGTGGGAACTGTAACAAAGAAATAATTTTCTTCTATACTGTAAGGGCAACGACTATTAATAGTTAGATATGCTTTTATATCTATCGGAAGTTTTACGCTAAATACTTCTTCAGCGCGACAATGATATTTCTCTGAAACAGTATCCCAATCTTTTTGATAGAGGTTTATATACTTTTCAATGGAAACATTTTTATCTAAAAGATAGTTATCAATAAATCCTCCTACTGTTTCTGTAGAAAGATTGTCTCCATGTTTTTCAACTAACTGCTGATACTGCTTTGTGGCATTTTGAGAATGAGTAGAGCTTTTACCTTTATTCAAAAGGCACCATATATCTTTTTCTTTATCATAATCAAAAGTTACTTTCATGAGTGAATTATAACTTAAAAAGTCGTAGCTGCCAGTCAGGGACTCGAACCCCAATACCATCCTCCAGAGGGATGTGTCCTACCATTAGACGAACTGGCAATGTATATAAATTAACAGTAACGGGCTTACTATACCGAAAAAATGTCTTCTACTCAAGTTCAAACGCGAGAATGCCAGACTTTTTTATTTTCTCTTCATAGTTAGGGAAAGAATGGTACTGAGCAATCATATTTTGAGCAGAACCAATACCTGGATGAATAGTGTTTGGAGGATATTTTTTAAACAAGCTGGCAAAGGTTTTAAAGTGTGAGACTTTAACAATCTTTTTCTTAAAGCTACCGGTTCCGCAAGAAAGGAGCACACTATCTCCTGCTTTGACTTTTTGATACTTGACGGTTCCAGCTCTTGTTTCAATTTTTTTCTTACCTGACTTTATAAGAGACCAAGTTTCTTTATTTTTTGCTGCAAACCGTAGGTGGTGAACTTTTTGAAGTTCTTTTTTCATACAAATTACACATTCAAATATTTACGAGCTGCAAGGAAACTAGAAAGTGCCCCAAGCGCAAGGCCGATGAGGAGCACAAGACCACCAAGAGAAAAGAGGTGGGAGACAAAATACTGGTAGAGATTCATAGGAAGGAGCCCGCCAATACTTTTTGTGACCACATAAGTCACCGGAAGAAAGATAAGTACCGTCACAATCCAAGCAAAGAGTCCATAGAGCATACCTTCAACAATAAACGGACCTCTCACATACCCACTACTTGCCCCCACAAGGCGCATCACGCCGATTTCTTCTCGAGACATGTAGATAGTGAGTCTCACTGTTGTGTACATGATAATAATAGAAATAAGCGCGAGAACAAGAGAAATACCAAGACCTACCTTTTTTACTCCAGCAATGAGGAAGTTGAGTCTTTCGATCACGAGTTTATTTTGTGCAAAGTTAATTCGCTCGATGATTTGACTATTATCTCGTGCTATCTGACTGTTGCCTTCAAGGAGTGTTGCAATTGCTTCATATTGTTCTGAACTCTTTGCCTTGATGCGGAGCGATCCTCCAAAAGGGTTATCGACGAGCTCGTCGAGTGCTTGGAGTGTGAGATAGTCATCCGCATGGCGTGCGCGAAAAGCGAGCACTTCATCATCTGCTGAAATATATGTAATAGAAGCTACCTCAGGTATTTTCTCAAGGGTATCCTTAAGAGAAAGGATTCGATCTTCTGGTGCATCGATTGTAAAGTAAACAGCAATATCTACCTTGTCCTCGAGAGAAGCTATCATTGAGGTAAGTGACGCATTGAAGAGGAAAATAGCAGTCACTAGTGTTAGAGTAATCGTAGTCACAAGGACTGATGCTGAGGAAACAAGACCATTTCTTCTGAAGTTGATCCATCCTGATCGCATAACTCGTTTTATGGTGACCCAGAACATATACTTGATTATACCTTAGCTTTTGGCTTCTTATCATCTCCGACCATGCGACCCTTTTCCATAGTAATAACTCGTGAAGGAATAGCCTCCATCACTTGCCTATCGTGTGTGGTCAGTATGACCGTTGTTCCAAGGTCATTGATTTTCTTCAAAATATGAATCACTTCAGCAGTGTTATCTGAATCAAGATTTCCTGTTGGCTCATCAGCTATCAAAATATCTGGCTGGTTGATAATAGCGCGAGCTATTGCAAGTCGCTGCTTTTCACCTCCAGAGAGCTGGCTTGGAAAGTGATACATGCGATCTTGCAGATCGACAAGCTGCAGCACATGCGGAACATCAGAGATGATTTCTTCATCGCTCTTTCCAGCTGCTTCCATAGCAAAAGCAATATTTTCATACGCTGTTTTATTTGGGAGCAAACGAAACTCCTGGAACACCGTTCCTATATGCCGGCGAAGATTTGTCAGCTCTGCCATAGAGTATGTCTCGAGGTCGACATTATCAAAGAGTACCGTTCCTTCGGTTGGGTGTTCCTCACCAGAAATAAACTTAGTGAGTGTTGTTTTGCCTGCACCTGAGGGACCAACAATAGTGACAAACTCTCCTTTTTCAATTTCCAAATTGACATGCTCGAGACCAATAGCACCATTTGGAAAAACTTTTGATACATTTACAAACTGAATCATCGTGAGCTTCTAGTATACCATGCCGCCCTAGGAGAGAAACGGCTCAAGTGCACCATCTTCGAGTACTGCATCTACATCATGCACCTCTACATTTGTTCTATGATCTTTCACTAGTTTGTATGGGTGCAAGACATAGGAACGGATTTGATTACCCCACTCTACTTCTGTTGTTTTTGAAACATACATACCTTGCTCTTTTGCCATGCGTTCTTCCTCTAGGCGAGTGAAAAGTTTTGCTTTAAGCATACTCAGCGCTCGCTCTCTGTTTTGCTCTTGGCTTCGCTCACTGGTGACATGCACCGCAATACCAGTTGGTTTATGAACAATTCTCACTGCAGTTTCTCGCTTGTTTACATTTTGTCCGCCAGGGCCCCCTGAACGAGCAAATGATATTTCAATATCAGCTTCTGGTATTTCTATACTCTTATCAGATTTCGGAAAATCAGGAATTACTTCAACCATTGCAAAAGAGGTGTGTCGTTTTGCATTTGCATTAAATGGTGAGATCCGTACAAGACGATGAACACCGGACTCACTCTTGAGCGTGCCATAGACCCCTTTCCCCTCAATGAGGATGGTGATATTTCGATAGCCGCCATGATCATTTTGGTTTTCATGAATCACTGAAGCACCCCAGCCTCTCTTTTCAATAAACTTTAGATACATACGCAGAAGCATTGCAGCAAAATCTTCAGCATCATCACCTCCAGCTCCAGCAAAAAGTGTGAGTACCGCATTTCCTTTATCGTACTTGCCGAACCCTTCGAGTTCATCTTTGAGCACTTGGAGCTCTTTGATAGTGTTTTGTGCCTTTTGTTTATCAGTCCAAAAATCAGCTTCGTTCATTGAAGCTTCAATGGTTTTAATACGCTCTTCAAGCAAAGCCTTATCTGTGCTCATATTAAGAACACTGTACCAAAAAGTCTGTTTCTGAGCCACCTCCGAGGATCGAACTCGGGACCCCAGCTTTACGAAAGCTGTGCTCTACCTGTCTGAGCTAAGGTGGCAATAATTGACAGAATATAGCAAAAATAATACTGTTTTATCAAATTAGTACTCATGGAAAAGCAACACCCGAGCCATCACCTCGCTCGGGTGATGCATGTATCAAAGAGGAATGAAGAAGGTTGGGATCAGTTCGTAAAGACGATTGATGGCATTGAAGATAACAGCGATCGCAATGTAGTTATTGCTGGGTTTCAGTTTCTCCGAAGCTCTCTTGCTTGGTGGCAATTTAAAAAGAACTGGTATCTGAGCAATCGACTTCAAAGATACAAAAAGAAACACCCTGCCAAATAGCGCAGGGATTTTTATTTCTTTTCAAAATAGCACACAACGCTTCGGCGTTTTGCGGGCTTCCCTTTAATATGATGCTGATGTGATGCTTCTTTGTGCATCATAATAAAATCTGTTTCAAAATATTTTTGAAGCGACTCATCATCCCAGACATATTCATATACTTTGAGCTTTGGGTGGATATACGCATTTTCTTCATCAGCTGCATGCTTTGCAAGGAGCTCTTTGGTGTGACTGTCTCGTTCCGCATAAAAAGATTTGAAGAAGAGTACTCCTTGAGGCTTCAGTACTCGAGCAACTTCTTTGATAAATCGCTCTCGCTCTACTTCTTTCAAAAAATGTGAACTCATCATATCAAGGACAACATCAACACTCTCATCAGGAAGCGGGATACTTTCTCCTATTGAGTGCACAACAAAGGTGAGCTTACCTCCAAACTGCTGCTTTTCTTTCGCTTTATTTGCCTGAGCAATTCCTTCATCAGAAATATCATAGCCAAAGCCTCGTACGCGGTACTCACGATTGAGCCACAAAAGATTGCGGCCGTTACCACACCCAGCATCAAGGACTGTCACTTCGGGACGAAGAAAGTCTTTTCCATACTCTTTTTGTGCCCAGCGAACAAACTTTGCCAGGTCTGCACTTGCTTCTTCAGAGAGATTAAAGAGTGCGGGGTCTTTGTATTCTTTATTCCAAAATTCCTTTAAGCGCTTTTCATTCATAAGGTATACGCTTAGTTTATACTATTTCTGTCTTTTTGCTTTTGCTCGATCAGTATCAGTCAAATACTGCTTTCGAAGACGCACGCTTTGTGGAGTAACTTCGAGAAACTCATCATCCATCATAACTTCAAGGCCTCGCTCAATAGAGAGTGTATACGGTGGAACAAGGTTGATTGCTTCATCAGTACCTGATGCCCGTACATTGGTAAGCTGCTTATTCTTTGTTGGGTTCACCGTCATCTCCTCGCCCTTCGAAGTGTTTCCAATTACCATTCCTTCATACACCTCTGTTGCAGGAGTGATATAGAGTGTGCCGCGTTCTTGGAGCCCCCAGAGTGAGTAGCCGAGCGCTTTGCCACTTTCCATAGAAATCATAGAGCCCACATGTCTTCGGGTAATTTCTCCTGCATATGGTTTAAAGCCAATCACACGACTTGCCATAATACCCTCTCCTTTTGTATCAACAAGGAAGATACCTCTGTAGCCAAGGAGCCCTCGAGTTGGCCCTTCAAATACCATACGGGTCATATTTTCATGCACCTTCATGTCACTCATAATGAACCCTCGTGGACCAAGCTTTTCGATGATTGCTCCCTGGAATTCACTCGGCGCATCAATAGTGAGCTCTTCAAACGGCTCACTCTTTACTCCATCAATATCTTTGATGATCACTTGTGGTTGAGAAACCTGCATTTCATATCCCTCACGGCGCATGGTTTCAAGTAAGACTGCAATGTGCATCTCGCCACGACCAAACACTTTGAATCCTTCGGCAATACGAGTTGGATCTGGAGTAAAATCAACTTTGAGTCCCACATTTACTTCAAGCTCTTTTTCGAGTCGCTCACGAATCTGTCGGCTCGTAACAAACTTTCCTTCGCGTCCAGCAAATGGAGAATTGTTCACCAAAAAGTCGAGCACGATAGTTGGCTCGTCAATTTTAATAGCGGGCAACAGTGGCGCGTCTTTATCTGTTGAAATAGTCTCCCCAATAAAGATATCAGGGATTCCCGCAAGCATGACAATATCACCTGCGCTTGCTTCCGATACTTCTTCACGACGCATTCCCATAAATGAAAAGAGTTTTGTTATTTTTGCCTGTCTGACACTACTTCCTTCTGTTTTAATAAAAACAGTATCTCCTACTTTTGCAACACCTTCATAGACTCGACCTGCAGCAAGTCGGCCAAGAAAGTTGTCATAGGCAAGGTTAAATGCCTGCATTCGAAATGCTTTCGTTGTGTCATTTATAGCAACGGGTACTTTTTCAAGAATAATTTCAAAAAGCGGTTCAAGATCTTTGCGTGTGTCTGTTTCATTTCGCATTGCAACACCGTCTCGCCCGATAGCGTACACAGTGGTGAAATTAAGTTGCTCATCGCTTGCACCAAGCTCCATGAAGAGCTCAAATACTGCATCATGTGTATGCGCACAGTTTGCACCTGGTTTATCTATCTTATTGATAACAACAATAGGTTTAAGTCCGAGCTCAAGACTTTTCTTTAAAACAAAACGAGTTTGTGGCATTGGCCCTTCCTGAGCATCAACAATGAGAAGCACTGAGTCAATACTGCGGAGCACACGCTCTACTTCAGATCCAAAATCAGCGTGCCCTGGAGTATCAACAATATTAATCTTTGTACCTTTATAGATAACTGCGGTATTTTTTGCATAAATAGTAATCCCTCGCTCCCGCTCAAGCTGGTTTGAATCCATAGAAGCACCGTCTTCAAGCGCCCCACAAAAAGCGAGCATTTTATCAGTGAGTGTTGTTTTCCCATGGTCCACATGGGCAATAATTGCAATGTTTCGTATTTCCATAAAATAAATGCCCGCTTCCGGGCCCTTCAAGATGATATTTATAGCATAAAAATAAAGAAATGCAAACGAGCTATTCTTCGCCGACTCTTTTCTTTTTCTGAACAACACCATCTTTCCAATGTCGATCTTTGAGCAGACCGTTAGGAGACTCCCTATATAAGCGGAGATACTTCTCAACACGCTGGGGATACCATGTCTGTCCTTCAAGGAAAGCATCATTTTTATGTTTCTGATAAATATATTCAAATGTCTCAGCCATTATTTTATAGGTTGTATTTGAAGAAAGCCCATCTTTGCCAATACATCGATGATAGACAGCAAGCACTTCTGGAACATAAAAAAATTCTTCTGGAAAACATTCTCCAAGTTGCATGAAGAAATCCCAATCAGGTGATCGTTGTAATTTTTCATCCCATGAGATTCCTTTAGATAAAATACTGCGATGGTGCATAAAACCAACGCTTGCAAGATAATAATTTCTCAAAAAAATGTCTCTAACGGTAAGGATATCGGGAACATTGATTGAATCTTCATAAGATTCAACTAGTTCACCATCTTTATATATTTCCATATGTCGAACACATTTTGAAAGAAGGTAAAGTGTTTTGGGATAGCGATTAATCCAACGAAGCATTGTTTCCATATACAGCGGAGTAAGCTCGTCGTCACTATCAAGATATGCAATCCATTCCCCTTTCGAATGTCTTATACCTGTATTGCGAGCTGCAGATTGTCCTGCGTTTTTTTGAAAAACATATTTGATGCACGGATTAGCGTAGTTTGCTACTACTTCTTTTGTGTTATCAGTAGATCCATCATCAACAATGATCAACTCCCAATTAGAATATGTTTGTTTTAAAATACTTTCGACAGCACGAGGAAGAATATATGCACGATTATGTGTAGGAATGATGATTGAAATAAGCGGATTCATCATATTGAGCCAATGATCGGGATTGAACCGATGACCTCGCCCTTACCATGGGCGTGCTCTA